>NZ_JBSFYR010000002.1:0-119574 GCF_053599875.1 Streptomyces sp. NPDC005151
GATGGCACGGTGAAGCACCAGGCAATCACTCCCGAACCCCGCCCGACCGTGCCAGAGTTCAGCCTCCGCCTCAGCAGCACAAGACGAGGCGCCCGACTGGCCCGCACCCTCGCCGTGTAGCAGCTCACCGAGTGGTGCGGCATCCCGCACGACTCCGACTCGGCCCGGACCGTCGCCCTGATCACGGCCGAGCTGGCCTCCAACGCGATCACCCACGGCCACCTACCCGGCCGCGACTTCCGGCTGACGCTGCTGCTCCTGCCCCATGCCCTGCGTATCGAGGTAACGGACACCCGCCCCGACCGACTTCTGCCGAACCCGCCCTTCACCCCCACCGGTGCCACTTCTGGCCGCGGCCTACTGCTCATTGACGCCTACGCGAACCGCTGGGGCTGCACAGTCCGCGACGCCTGTACCAAGACGGTCTGGGCGGAGGTGACGCTCTTGGAGACGGCGCCGACCCCATAGGAGAGCGGCCCGGATCAGGAGGCCTTCGACTCCAGGTGGTAGGTCGTGTCGACCCAGAAACCGTTCGTGGCCCTGGCCTTGATCTCCAGTACGTACTGACCGGGAGTCAGCGACGCGATGCCGCCCCAGATGCCCCATGCGTAGCGTTGGGTCAGCCCCGTCCTGAACGGCGCGGAGAACTCCTGAAGCGGCAACGGAATGCCGTTGAGCGATGCCGTGGCCTCTGCCACCGTCAGGGACTGAGGGACCCTCGAGTACGACCTGGTGTGCTGCATATTGAGCACCGGGAAGAAGACCGGCCGGTCCGAGGGGATCGGACAGCGCCGCACCACGCGGCCGCCGTAGGTGCCGGCGAGAAACCACAGGTCGTCCGGCTGCTTCCAGGCGGCGTGCTCACCTGTTGTGTCCCGGACCGGGCTGAGGTCCTCAGGGGCGGACATGGCCCACTTCCACCACCGGCCCGCTAGCACCCCGCCCTCGTTGTCGCTCAGCTTCCACGCACTGTCGACCGATTCCGCACCACTCATGACGCCCCTCCCGCGTGCAGCCCCTGGCTCGGGGCCCGATTGAACAAGCGGACAGTATCCGAGGCGGATGAAGGGCTCGACGGCGACCTCTGAGACTGGTTGCGTTGGGCCGCTGGGCCACACTGCCCAGGACGCACGGCCGGATGTTCCAGCCCCCAGCATCGCCTCTACCACCCTGCGGCCGCCTTCGCTCGTCTCGGGCTACCGGAGCCGGAAACGTTCGCCCAGGGCTCCGGAGGACCAGCCTCTGCCCGATGGACTCGATACCACTGCGCACGATGCGCCGGGCGATCCCGGCCGCCATACGCCCGGTGTCACCGCGGAGGACATCGCGGCGTGCACCGACGCTCCTCTGCTCCTCTGCTTCTGGACAGCCTCACGGCTACCCCCTGATCAAGAGGCGCACCACCCGAGCCATCGGTTCGCGATATGTGGACCTCTCCATCGACACCCCATTGACATCGGGGCAACACCGTCTCAAGATGATCCGTACACCAATGATTGACGTACAGATCATTTAGAGGCCCGCGCTCGCCGCCTCCTCTCTCGGTGTCCTCCACTCCTTCGACGCTAGGAGGCCATATGCCTGTGACTCCTGATCCTCTCCGCATCGCCGTCGTCGGCGGCGGCATCGGCGGACTGGCCGCGGCGCTGGCAGTCGCCCGCTCCGGGCACCACGTGACGCTCGTGGAACGAGCCGCCCAGTTCGGCGAGATCGGAGCCGGCCTGCAGCTCGCCCCGAACGCCTCTCTCGCACTTGAGGAACTCGGCGTCCTCACGGCTGTTCAGCGCACCGCGGTTGCCCCACCCCGACTCGTGATGATGGACGCTCTGACGGGAGACCAGATCACCTCCCTCGACCTTCGCAGCGCGGCCTACACCGAGCGCTTCACGCATCCCTACCTGGTCACGCACCGCACGGATCTGCACGCCGCGCTGCTGACCGCTTGCCAGGAACATCCTGCCGTCACACTTCGCACAGGGCACACCGTCACCCACGTCGAACAGGACGCATCCGGGGCGCAGCTGCACTTCGCCGAATCGTCGGCGATCCTGACCGCGGACGCGGTCGTTGCCGCGGACGGCCTGCATTCACGTTTGCGCCAGGCTTTGGTGGGCGATGGGGAACCGGTCTGCTCCCGTTACGTGGCCTTCCGCGGCGCATTGCCGACCGAGAAGATGACCGGCCGGATGTCGCAGCACGCCGCTTCGGAGGCGGTGATGGTGTGGGCCGGGCCCCGCATGCATCTGGTGCAATACCCCGTGCGGCGCGGGGAGCTGTACAACCAGGTCGCTGTCTTCGAGAGCGACCACTACACGGCGGACTCCGACGACTGGGGCACCGAGGCGGAGCTCGAGGAACGCTTCGCCGGCACCTGTCAGGCCATACGCGATTCTCTGCCCCTGGTGTCGCGCGATCGGCGCTGGCCCCTGTACGACCGCCTGCCCATCGACAACTGGGTGCACGGCCGGATCCTGCTTCTCGGCGACGCCGCCCACCCGATGCTGCAGTACCTGGCCCAGGGAGCCTGCCAGGCGCTGGAAGACGCCGTCGCCCTGGGACAGGCACTCGGCCGGTTCCCCGACCCGGCCGACGCCTTCACCGCGTACGCCGCCCAGCGCCGCGAGCGGGCAGCGCGTATCCAGACCAACGCCCGCCGCTTCGGCGAGATCTGTCACCTGGAGGGCATGGGGGCCACCCTGCGCAACGTCCTCCTCTCATCCCGTACGCCTGACGACTTCGACGACATCTCCTGGGCGTGGACACCGGCCGCGGCCGGCGTTCCTGCCCTGTGAGCCCGCAACCGCAGGAGGAGACGATGACCGACGAACTCGCCTACAAGGCTTTGGAGGGCCTGGGGGCCGCGCCGCTGTGGAGCTTCTACGGAAACCTGTTCCCCGCCCAGCCGCGCAGCCGCGCAGTGCCCTACCGCTGGAGCTGGCAGGAACTGCGCCCGCACCTGCTGCATTTCTCCAAGACCCTCTCGCTGGAGGAGGCCGAACGGCGGGTCCTCATGCTGGTCAATCCCGGCCTGACAGATCCCCCGGCCACCGTCAACACCCTCTATGCCGGCCTGCAGATCATCCTGCCCGGCGAGACCGCGCAGGCGCACCGGCACACGTCCAACGCCTTCCGCTTCATCCTGGAGGGGAGCGGCGCATGGACGACGGTCAACGGCGAGCGGGTCTTCATGTCCCCCGGCGATCTGCTGCTCACTCCCGGCTGGCACTGGCACGACCACACCCACGAGGGCGACGAGCCGATGCTCTGGCTCGACGCTCTCGACTACCCGCTCGTCAACGCTCTCGAAGCCGGTTTCTACGAGCAGTACCCCCAGCGTCTCCAGCCTGTCACCCGGCCCGACGACGCAGGCAGCAGGCAGTTCCTGCACGGCCGACTGACCCCCGTCTGGCTCTCCCAGGACGGGCCCAACTCCCCCGTCACCCGCTACACCTGGCAGGAGACGCATCGCGCCCTGGAGAGCATCGCTGACACCGCCGAAGGAAGCGACGTCGACGGCATCGTCCTGGAGTACACGAATCCGTGGACGGGCGGTCCTGTGATGCCCACCATCGGCTGCCGCATCCAGCGTCTGCGCCCCGGCTTCCAAGGAGCCGGACGCAGGCACACGGCCTCCACCATCTTCAGCGTCGTACGCGGTGAGGGGGCCACGATCGTGGACGGCGTGCGGCTGGAGTGGTCCGAGAACGACACCTTCGCCGTGCCCGGCTGGACGTCCTACCGGCACCTGAACGCCTCCTCCTCGCAGGACGCCGTCCTGTTCTCCTACAGCGACGAGCCCGTCATGCGCTCCCTCGGCCTCTACCGCACGGAAAGCGCCGACCCCGGCGCCTGATCCGCCCATTCGACACCTCAGAAGGAGGCCATGATGCGTCTGGCCCTGTTCAACAAGGGGCGACTCGGACTCGTCGACGGCTACGAACTCGTCGATGTGACCGAACAACTCGCCGGCTCCGGCACCCCCGGTGCGGCCGGTGCGCTCCACCAGCACATCGAGACCGCCGCCCGCGGCGACGCGACAGAGATCGACCTCACCGGCTGCGCACGCGTCCCGCTCGCCGAGGCAGTCCTGGAAGCCCCTCTGCCACGCCCCGGCAAGATCGTCGGCGCGCCGGTCAACTACCTGGACCACAAGGCCGAGATGGAGTACACCACCTCGGTCGCCGACCTCGGCGTCTTCCTCAAGGCGAACTCGTCCGTCATCGGGCCCGGCCAGGACATCCTCCTGCCCTACACCGACAAGCGCACTGACCAGGAAGGCGAACTGGGCGTCGTCATCGGACGCACCGCCACGCACGTCAGCGCCGATGACGCACTGGACCACGTGTTCGGCTACACATGCGTGCTGGACATCACCGTCCGTTCCGGCGAGGACCGCTCCACGCGGAAGTCGTTCGACACTTTCACCCCCATCGGCCCCTGGGTCGTGACCGCGGACGAGATCCCGGACCCGGACACCCTCGATCTGCGATGTGACGTGGGCGGCACCACCCGGCAGCGGACCAACACGGCAGACCTGATCTTCGGCGTCCGTGAACTGATCGCCTACACCTCCTCCGTCATGACGCTGCACCCGGGCGACGTGATCGCGACGGGCACGCCGGCCGGCGTGGGGCCGCTCAGCCACGGCGACCGGGTCGTTCTGGAGATCGAGCAGGTCGGCCGCCTGGAAGTGGGCGTCGACGGATCCCGGGCCACCCCCTACGAGCAGCGTCCGGGGCGCCGAGATCGCTGACGGGTCGGCCGCACGCGAGGTGGTGCCGCACACTCGTAGACTCCTGGGCGTGCCGGTCGTCTCCTTGGCCGGCACCACCTCGGCAGCGGACGAACGGAGCACTGTGGCGCGCGCACTGGATCTGCACAACTACATCGGACACCTGATCCGACGTGCGGAACAGGTACACACCGCTCTGTGGTCCCAGCACGTGTCCCGGGAGATCACCTCCCAGCAGTTCTCCGTCCTGAACGCTCTGAGCCAGAAACCGGGCATCGACCAGCGCACACTCGCGCACCTCACCTCGCTGGACCGCTCCACGGTCAACCAGATGATCCGTCGTCTGACCGACCAGCACTACGTGAGTCAGGTGCGGGACGAAGACGACCGCAGACGAACCCTGCTGAGTCTGACCGACCAGGGAGCCGAGCTGCTCGACTCACTGATCCCTCCGGCCGAACGGGTCAACGAGCAACTCCTGAGCTCACTCCCCGCGAGCGTGCGGGCTCTGGCCGTGGACATCCTCCGCAGAATTGCCACCATGGACGACAGGCCGTTCCACGACGAGGCGTAACGCCCGGTAAGCGGCTGCCTCGGCGACGGCCGACTCGGCGCTCGGACGTCCCGCGTATCAACGCAGGCGCGAGATGCTCCAGGCCCCGGGTCCGGATGAGGAGTCACATCTTGCCTCACTATCGCATTCCTGAAGCAGCCCAGCCCAGCGTGCGGCAACAGCCGCAGCCCCGCTTGGCCACCAGCACCGGTCCCGTCATCGGCCGCGCCCTGCAGATCCTCGGCACCTTCACGGCCCAGCACCCTCATCTGTCTCTGAGTGAACTGGCCCGCAAGGCCGACCTGCCGGTGTCCACCGTGCACCGCATGCTGGGAGAGCTTCTCGCCTGGGGAGCCCTCGAACGGGACGAGCACGGGCGCTACCGCGTCGGACTGCGGTTGTGGGAGGTCGGCTCCCTAGCACCCCGTACCCAAGGGCTGCGTGAGCGCGCGCTGCCCTATCTGGAGGACCTGGCAACCCTCACACGCGAGAACGTGCAACTCGCCGTCCGTGAAGAGTCGGAGATCGTCTTCGTGGAGCGCATCGGCTCCAGCAGCGCCGTGCCCACGCTGACACGCGTGGGCGGACGGCTGGCCATCACGGCTACCGGCGTGGGACTGGTCCTGCTCGCCCACGCCCCGGCTCATGTGCAGGATGCCGCGCTGGCCCAACCGATTCAGCGCCACACCTCCTTCACATTGACCGACAGCAGTCAGCTCAGGAGGGTCCTCGCGCAAGTGCGGACGTGCGGCTACGCGGTGAGTGACCGGCAACTGTCTGTCGACACCCTCTCGGTTGCGGCACCCGTCACGACCGCCGCCGGTGAGGTCGCAGCAGCTGTCTCCCTCGTCGTCCGGCACGGCTCCATGCCAGTGGGAGCCCTGGCAGATCTCGTCCGAACCAGCAGCCGGGCTATCTCGCGGGTACTTCACACGCCTGTTTCCTGAGGTGCACGTGCCCCTCACGATTGCTTTCCCGGCATACGGAAAAGGCCCTGGCCACCGGACGCAGGTGCTCGGAACATGTCTGCGCCGACAGCCGAAGTCACCACAGGCCATATGCCCCTCTTCGGCCTCCGTCATCCATACCACAGTCGACAATGGAGTGCCGCCATGTACATGTTCTTCAGTCTCGTCGCCGCTCAGCGAGTCGTCCGATGAGCGCCTTGCAAGAGGCCCTGGACACGGGTCGCATGAGCCGCTTCCAGTGGCGCGCAATCGTGATCTGTGTGCTTCTCAACACCCTCGACGGTTTCGACGTGCTGGTCATGTCCTTCACCGGGAAGACGATCTCCAGTGAGTGGCACCTGGACTCCGGCACGCTGGGGCTTCTCCTCAGCAGCGGTCTGGCCGGCATGGCTCTGGGCGCCCTCCTCGTCGCCCCCTGGGCGGACCGGATCGGCAGAAGGCCCGTCATTCTCGCCGGGTTGATCGTGGCGGCGGTCGGCATGATGCTCTCCTCAGCCAGCCAGAGCTGGCAACAGCTGGGAACGCTGCGCCTCGTGACGGGCGTCGGGATAGGCGCCGTTCTCGCCTGCAGCAACGTCATCGCCGGCGAGTTCGCCTCGCAGCGCTGGCGCGGCCTCGCCGTCAGCCTCAACTCCACCGGCTATGCCATCGGCGCAACAGTCGGCGGTCTCTCATCCGTGGCTCTCATCGACCACTACGGGTGGCGATCGGTATTCCTGGCCGGCGGAATAGCCACTCTGGTCGTCGTACCGCTCACCTTCTGGTTCCTCCCCGAGTCTCTTGACTTCCTCATCACGAGGAGACCCAAGAACGCCCTGGGCAGGGTCAACTCGCTCGCGCGCCGCATGGGACATCCCGAGCTCACCGCGCTTCCCGACTCGCCCCAGGCCGAGCGCTCACGTCCGGCAGGGTTCCGTCCTCTGCTCGCAGGGGAGCTGCGCCGCCCCACCCTGACGCTCTGGGCAGCCTTCTTCCTGGTGATGGCGGCCTTCTACTTCGTCACCAGCTGGACGCCAACGCTGCTGGTGGAAGCCGGCATGTCCTCGAACCAGGGCTTGACCGGCGGCACGCTGCTCAACCTGGGCGGCATCTTCGGAACGGCACTCCTGGGTGCACTGGCCGCGCGCTTCGCCCTGGTCAGCGTGCTGCGGACCTACCTCTTTCTGGCAGGAGCACTGGTCACAGTGTTCGCAGCCTCCACCGACGTGCTCGTCCTGGCCTTTTCCCTCGGTGCGGTCATCGGCGTGGCTGTGAACGGATGCATCGCCGGCCTCTACGCCCTCACACCGGGCGTCTACTCGACGCAGCTCCGCGCCACTGGCGTGGGAGCGGCCATCAGTGTCGGTCGCGTGGGCGCCATCGTCGCTCCCTCCGCGGCGGGTTGGCTGCTCCACTCCGGCTGGACACCACGGGGGCTTTACATAGCCACTGGTGTTGTGTTCGCGGCAGCGGGCCTGCTCCTGTTCACCATGCGCGCGAAGCGGCCCGGAAAGGGCGCCGCACTCATGGCGGAGCCCGCTCGCTCGGCTTCATAGCGTTCCAGCAATCCGCAGAACACGCGGACGACGTCCTCAGATGCTGACGCGTCTGTGGGCGTCGTCGCAGACACCTGCACCTCGCCCGACGACGGAACGGGCACGCGGGGCCGGGGCCGGCAGGGCGTCGTACACCCCGCAACCGCCCGCCCACCTGATTCACGGGGCCGTCGCCCGTTGCGGACGGTTCTGGTGGCCGACGTCGCGGACGAGGTCCAGGCCGAGGACGCGGTCGAGATGGGCGAAGGTCTCGAATTTGGCACCGGCCAGTACGTCGGACCGTCCCGCCACATCGGCCAGCAGATCCAGCACGGCGTCGACACCGAGATCGTCGACGAGCGCCGCATGTGACTGTCGCAGCAGGTCGGCGGGCATCGACCCGGACTTCTCCGGCACCGAGGGCCTGACCGAGGAGCAGACCTCGCTGCTGCTGGTCATCGCCCCGGGACCACCACCAGCCGGCCGCGTACCGACTGCAGGCCTACGCCCGGCCGGGAGTGAACTGCCCGCGGTGATGGAGGTCAGATCACGGTCACCGGGTGACGCACCACTGCGTCGAACAGAAAGCCCTGCGTGTTGGCCACGGCGGTGTCCGGCTGGGTGCGGCCGGCCGTGTCGGTGGCGCGGGCCAGGAGATGAGTGTCGCCGGCTGTGTCGGGCTTCCAGGTCAGGGACCAGCGGGTCCAGGTGCCGGCGCGGGGCCGGTCGTGGAGGCGGGCGGGCCGCCAGCTCGCCCCGCCGTCGGTGCTGACATCGACCCGCGCGATGGCCCCCGCACCCGACCAAGACCGGCCGTGCAGCACGTGCCCCTTCCCCACCCTGAACCTCGCCCCGCTCGCAAGCTCGAAGGCGCTCCTGACCGCCTGCCGGGTCAGCGGCGCGCTGCCCTCCTCTGGGTACGCGGGGCCGAACAGACGGTAGAAGATGGTGTTCCAGGGCGAGTAGAGCGGCTGCGTGGACACCTCGATGTCGCCGACCCACTTGATCGACGCGATCCCCACCCACGACGGCACCAGCACCCGCACCGGATACCCGTGGTCGTACGGAAGCGGCTCACCGTTCATCTCGTACGCCAGCAGCACGTCGTCCAGCGTCTTGGCCAGCGGCAGCGGACGGCGTACCCGCCCGAGGTTCTCGCCACCGCTGAAGAACTCGGTGTCCAGACCGCGCGGCTGCACATCCACGGCGTACGAGGACAGCCCGGCCTTGCGCAGGACGTCGGCCAGGCGCACCCCGCGCCAGCGCGCGACGCCGATCGACCCCATCGTCCACGGAGTGCCGGTGACCGTCTCGCCCTGCTGCGTCGTGTAGTAGCTGCGGCCGGTTCCGGCGCACTCGACGAACGCTGTACGGGTCACGGCGGGCAGGGCGCGCAGATCGTCGTACCCGAACTCCACCGGTTTGTCCTCACCCGGCGCGCCGCGCAGCCCGCTGCCCCACAGCCTCAGCCGCCAGTCGGCGGCATCCAGGACAGGGGTGGACGTGTGGTTGCGCACGAAGAACAGTTCGTTGGGGGTGCGGTGGCCGGTTCCGCGCAGCGCCTCCCAACGGGTCTCGGCGTTGGTGCCGCGCCGGATGAACCACTCGGGCGGCAGCGGCTTGACAATCGTGGGATCGGCGGCGTGGGCGAGGTGCGGCACGGGGAGCGCGGCCCCGGCGGCGGTCGCGGCGAGCAGGGTCAGCATCCGGCGGCGGGTGACCCCGTCCGCCCTGGCGTCCCCGGAGAGCCACTGGCTCAGCCTGTGGCGGTCGTACGCGGATTCGTCGTGGCGGGCGGCGGAGATGGGTGAAGGCATGACAGATCCTCATCGTTGAGACGGCAGACCGACATGGGAGAGGACAGCGCGAGCCGGCGCACAGGGCGGCGCGCCGCGAAGGCGGCCGAGTTGCACAGCGCGGCGGCGCGTCAGTGGCTCCAGCGACGACATGACGGGATGCAAGCATGCGGCGCCAGAAGGCGTCAACGGGGCGATCTTGCCACTTGGTTGGGCCCTTCTACACCAGACCGCGGCCGGAGGGGCGTCCACGTGCATGGTCTCAGTGATGTCGTTCAGTGTCATGGCTGCTCCTGGGGCGCGGCCTGCTCGCTACTTTCGGCCCTGTCCATCGCCACCACCGGGTCGCGGAATCCCGCGACCCGGTCTCCTGCGACGCGGCGACGCAGGACGTAAAGGTCTTTAAATCACCCGGGGAAATCACCCTTCCCAAACCCGCCCTGCCTCCCGTCACCCACACGGGTGAGCTTGGCCAATTCAGCTGGATTCGCGCCTGGTTGGTCGGCATATGCTCGCGGCGACCAACAACCCCAGACATGCGACGGCCCCCGGCCAGGACGCCAATCCTGATCGAGGGCCTGACCACCGAGGAAGTTCGGAGCTTCCCGATGGATACCCAGCAGATTACCGCGCCCTCTCTCGCCCCGTCCCGCGTACGCGGCAGCGTTACGCCGTCGTCCGGTGTCGTGCACGTCAACTCCCGGCACACCAGCCGCTTCACGGTCGTCGGCAACCACCTCACCCAGCATCGCGAGCTGTCCCTCACCGCGATCGGGCTCGCCGCGCACATCCAGTCGCTTCCCGCCGGAGCCAAGATCGGTATCAGGTTCCTTGCCGACCGCTTCCCGGAGAGCGAGACCCGCATCGCCGCCGCCCTGCGCGAACTTGAGGCCCACGGTTACTTGCAGCGCACCCGGGAACGCCTCCCCAGCGGCCAGGTGGTCACCCGCACGGTCTCGTACAACCAGCCGAGCACGGAGGCCACGCGCACCACGGTGCCCACGCCGCAGCCCAGGCCCGAGCTCAGGCCCAGCCGCAGCCGCACAGCCCCCAAGCGTCCGGCCGTGACGGCGCCCCCGGCTCCCGCACCGGCACCCGTCCGGCCCCCGGCACCGGAGCCCACCCCTGCTCCCGCACCCCAGCCGGAGGCGCAAGTCCCCGCCCCCGCATCGCAGCAGGCACCCGCGCCCCCGCGCCCGCCGCTACCCCAGCCGCAAGTGCCCGACCTGGACCGTCACCGCGCGGCCGCAGATCTCCTGGCCGACCTGCGTCGCCACGAACCCCGCCTGCTGCTGGCCGAGAACGACATCCACCGCCTGACTCCCGCCGTGGCCACCTGGCTGGAACGCGACGCCCACCCCGACGCCGTACGCCACGCCCTCACCACCGACCTCCCCGAACCCCTCAGACAACCGGCGGGCCTCCTCGCCCACCGCCTCACCACCCACCTGCCACCCCCGCTCCCGACGGTGCCCGCCCCCGTAACCGCATCACGGCCGCACCCCCTCCAGGACTGCGACGGCTGCGACCGGCCCTTCCGCGCTCCGGAGCCTGGGCGCTGCCGCGACTGCCGTACGGGCGTGCCAGAAGCCGCCTGACGCGAACGCCATACCCCCACCCGACGCAACAACCAAAGGAACCCCGCATGGTCAGCTCGCCCCACGAGGCGATGCACCGCATCTTCCAGGAGTACCCGGGACTGTTCTCCCGCGTCTCCGAGGTACTGGGCGTTGCCATCGACCCGCCCACCTCGGTCACCGTCATGCCCACCGACCTCACCGAGAACCGGCCCCTCGAACGACGCGTCGACACCCTGCTGCGCATCGAAATGGAGGACAGCGAGCCCTTCCTTCTGGCCATCGAGGCCCAGGGCAAGAAGGATCCGGACAAGCCCGCCAGCTGGGGCTACTACTACATGTACCTGCTCAATAAGTACCGACTGCAGGCCCTGCTGCTGGTCGTCTGCCAGGACCGCGCCACCGCCGAATGGGCCGCACGCCCGGCAGTCTTCGGCAGCGTCGGGCATCCGATCATCACCCTGTGCCCCCTCGTCGTGGGCCCGCACAACATGCCAGTGATCACCGATGTGGCCGAGGCCCGCAAGGACCTGGCGCTCGCCACACTGGCCGCGATCACACACGCCGGCGATCCGGACATCGGTGCCATACTGAAAACACTGTCTGCCGCTCTGCGGGAGGCACCGGAAGCAATCGTCGACCCCATCGTCGAACTCACCGCACAAGGCCTGGGCAACCGTCCGGCCGCACAACAGTGGAGGAACCTGGTGGCTGTGGACCTTTCTTTCTACAAGTCACCCCTCTCGGAAGAGATCCGGGACGAAGGCCGCGCAGAGGGCCGCGCAGAGGGCCGCGCAGAAGGCCGCAAGGAAGACATCCTGCTCTTCCTTGCACAGGCCGGCATCGACGTGCCCGATGAGGCTCGCCGGCGTATTACGGACTGCGGCGATCTGGACACCTTGAGCCGCTGGCTCCTGCGTGCCCCCACCGCGTCGTCCATCGAGGACATCTTCGCCGAGACGTAGTCCCCGTCTCAAGGCCCTACGCAGGCCGACGTGCCAGATCCGGCGCCGCCGTGTGGACGAACCAGTCCAGCACCTCGCAGAGATCTCCTCGCCGTGCTCGGCGAAGAGCCGAGTCGGGAACCGACGGCCGCAGCCCCGACTTGGCCCGTGCTCACCGCTGACTCAGCCTCGGTCAGTGCTTCCGCAGTTGACTACGGAAGCGCTCGGCCGCCTCGGGCCCCCGCCGTCCGGCAGGGGCCCTGCCGGACGGCGTGACCCGACCGGGTCAGCCGGCCCAGACCTCGGCTTCGTCGGCCGGGACGGTGGTAGCGAGCTTCAGCTCCTTGCGGGCGGCGACCGTCTTGTCCGGGTTGATGCCGGAGAAGGCCCGGTCGTAGGCGAGGTAGAAGGCGTCCGTGTCACCGGCCGAAGCGGCCTTCTCCCACGCACCGGCGGTCTCCTCCAGCCGTGCACGGAGCTTGACGGTCTCCGGCTGCTGAATGCTCTTCAGGGCCGTGAGGTGAGTGCCGAGCGCGGCGGCAACGGCTTTGGCCTGCTTCTTGTAGCCGGCCAAGTCGTCCTCGACCTGCTCTGCTTCGGGCTGGTTCATCCCCAGGGCCTCGTAGACGGCGCTCGAGCCCTTCAGGTACGCGAGCTGGTCGGCGTTCAGGGACTTGCTCTTCAACGAACCGGAGAACGTGCCCGCGTCCTTGGCGTACGTACAGCTCACGGCCCGATCGCCGGTCGCCCAGCTCTCCTTGGTGGGGTTGTAGTAGTAGACGTCGACGCCCTTGGGCAGGGCCCAGGCGTCGGGGGTGAACTTCTGAGCCTCGGCCGGGCATCGTTCGTCGGAGATCTGTGCGATTTTGTCCTCGCCGGGGTAGGCCGACTGCCCGTCGATCTTGAAGTCACCGACGACCTGGCCCTTGTGCGGTTCCTTGCACGGCACGACCTCGACGCTGAACTCCTCGCCCTCGGGCGCCCCGCTGTTCGGGTTGTAGCAGTCGCCGGTCGAGAGCGAGAAGACCGATCGCTGGCGAACCACCTTCTTGGCGCCGGCCTTTGCGCTGTCGAGGGTTTCGGAGCACCCCACTGCTCCGATCGAGATCAGGGCTACGACAGCGGATATACCGCGCAGGGAACGGGACGTGACACCGAGAGACATGACGTAAGCATCCTCAAGCGGAAGAGGTGTGAACAGGAGTGCGCATCGTATGGCATGTCAGTGACAGTGCCGTGTACAGGCGCTTCGCTGCGCCGGCAGTGGTTGTGCAGGTGATATCCGGACGAGTTGCCGTCCGGCGCTTACCGGATGGCCGAGAAGTGCCGGAACATCTTGTGAACTCAGTCAATGGCTGACATGCTTGACGTGGTGCGGCGGCTGAGGAGGGTTCTGTGTTCGTGGCTGTCGCCGCGCAGGAGGGGGCCGGCCCACGCGTGACCTGACCTGCGCTCAACAGGGGACGGAAGTCCGGCTCGGGAGCAAGGCTCCGACTCACCGTGACGAAACGAAGCCTGATGGTCATTCAACGTGGCGCGGATGTATACCCGGAGCGGCGTTCCGCCGGACGCCGCCAGGGAGGGGCAGCAGATGAACACCATTGTTCGTAACCAGGTCATTGCAGAGGAACAGAAGGCCGTCGACCGGGCGTACGACTGCTATACCGCGCGCCTCGCCGAGATGACCGGGACGTCGGCCGCCCAGGCCGCGGCCAGCGGCAAGGACGGTATCGCCAACCGGCTCGACGTCGTGAAGAAGGCCGAGGCGTACGCGGGACTGGGCGAGGAGTCCCTGGTGATCGCCCGTGTCGACGCGCCGGAAGATCCGGGCGAGGAGCCCCGCCCCTGGTACGTGGGCCGCCGCGCCGTATCCGATGTCCGGACCCGCGACACCGTCGTCGTGCTGTGGACCAGTCCGCTGGCCACGAAGTGGTTCGAGGCGCAGCCGCACACGCCGGGCGACGTCGTCCTGCGGCGGCAACTACGCTGCGCGCAGCAGGTCGTCGAGGACTACTTCGACGACATCGCCTCGGCGACTCCCGTACCCGTCGCCCCTGCGCTGGAAGCCGTCCCGGAACCGCGGCCCGCCGGGCACGACGCGATCACGGCGGAGCCCGTCACCGCAGACGAGGCCGGGGCGGAAGCATCGCCCGGAGGCGCGAAGCAGCCGGAATCCGGCGAGCGCGAAAAACGTGCATCGGCCCTCACGCCCGCCGACGTGGTCCGGTTCCAGCGCCGCAAGCCCCTGCAGCCGGACGACTTCCTGCTGCGCGAGCTCCAGCGCTCGCGCAGCGGCCGCATGCGGGACATCGTCGAGACCATCCGCCGCGACCAGATGGACCTGGTCACTGGCTCCCCGTCCGACATCCTCGTCGTGCAGGGCGGCCCGGGTACGGGCAAGTCCGCCGTGGGTCTGCACCGCGTGACCTGGCTCGTCAACAACGACCACTTCAAGGCCCAGGACATCCTCGTCATCGGCCCGCACCAGCGGTTCCTCGACTACGTCGGCCAGGTCCTGCCCACGCTCGGCACCCGCGACGTCAACGCCGTCCAGCTCTCCCGCCTGTGGGACGGCGAGGTTCTCGGCACCGACACGCCGCGGGCACGGCTGGTGAAGTCCGACGAGCGCATGGCGGCCGTCCTGCGGCGCCGCGTCGAGCACGAGTGCCGTCCCGAGGCCCTCGACGGTCTCCTCACCGCACCCTCCTTCGAGGGCGACGAGCCGGCGTTCACCGTCACCGCGGGCAGCACGACCCTGCGCATCCCCCGCTCGGAAGTCCGCGCTCTTTTCGACGAGGCGCGCGGCGGTGACGGCGCCCACCGCGAGCGCCGCGACCGCTTCCGCAGCCTGCTCGTCGACCGGCTCCTGCGGGAACTCGTCGCCCTGGCCCCGCGCCGTGGCGCGGACGGCACGATCCGCCGCAGCCTCGAACGCCACCGCCAGGTGGAGCGCCTCCTCGACCGTGCCTGGCCTTCGCCGGGCGCCCGGGAGACCCTGCGGACTCTCTACGACTCGCCGGACCTCCTGCACGCTTGCGCCGACGGCATCCTCGACGAGGAGGAGCAGACCGTCCTGCACCGCCCTCGGGCCGCCAAGGCCGAGGGTGAACTCTGGACCCTGGACGACCGCGTCTGCCTGGAAGAACTCCGGTACCTCATCACGGGCGAGACGCCGCGGCGCTACGGCCACATCGTCGTCGACGAGGCCCAGGACCTGACTCCCATGCAGGCCCGTGCCCTGCGCCGCCGCGTCGCGAGGGGCGGCTCGATGACTGTCCTCGGCGACCTCGCCCAGGCCACCGGCCCGTATCCGTACACCCAGTGGGACCGGCTGGGCGCGCTCCTGTCCGACCACGGCGACTGGCGCGTCGAAGAGCTGACCACCAGCTACCGCGTACCCGCCGAGATCATGGAGTTCGTCGGCCCCCTGGCCCGTACGGTCGCCCCCTCGCTTCCCTCCCCGCGCGCCGTGCGCGAGGTCGGCGCGGACGCCGTACGGACGATCGCGACCGAGCCGTGGAAGCTGCTCGGCGACACCGTCGCCCAAGCCGTGCGTCTCGTCGGCTCCAGCGACGGGCACACGCTGCGTTCCGTGGCCGTCATCGTTCCCGACGACTCCGGCTGGCTCGACGAGATCGGCCGCCACCTGGACGAAGCCGACGGCATCACGGAACAGGAACGCGAGGCGGTGTCCGTCCTGGCCGCCGCCCAGGCCAAGGGCATGGAGTACGACCACGTCCTCGTCGTCGAGCCCGCCACCATCGCCGACCGCGGCCCGTCCGGCCTGCGCCAGCTCTACATTGCTTTGACCCGTAGTACCCAGAGCCTGACCGTCCTGCACACCGCCCCACTCCCGGAGGTCCTGACGGTCACGGCCGACAGCCCGGGGCAGTCGTTCAGCGGCATCGGCATCGGCACGGACACCGACTCCGAACCGGAGGCGGCTGGAGACATCCCGGAGATCGGCACCGACATCCGGGTCCGGGTGATCGGCCACACGACCGGCGGCAACTACAAGGTCGAGGCCGTCTCGCCCACCACCCGCCGTCCGCTGCTCATGGCCGTGCGCCACGGCTCCACGCCCCCGGCCCGAGGGGCGGAACTGGATGCCTGGGTGCTGCGCCACGCGTCCAGCGTCAGCTTCGTCACGGTCGACGAACGCGGCCGCCGGCCCATCTCGCCCACCATGGCCCCGCGGTACGCGGAAGCGCTCGGCGTCGTCGCGGAACTGGCCGGCGGGAACGTCCCGGACGACTTCCGTGCCCGGCTCTCGGAGCTCAAGGGCATGGCCAACCGCTGCCTGCGCCTGGACCAGCACGACTGGCTGGATGTCTGGCGCGTACTCGGATCCCCGGACAGGGCCCGGCTGAACCTGCTACGGGATCTGGCGGCCAACGCCAACCGGACGGCGGCCTCCGGGACGCCGGACCTGGACCGGTTCCGTACCGAGCTGGAGCTCAGTGGTTGGGCCGAGGACCTGGCCGAAGCGCGGCGGACCATCGAGCGGCGCATCGGTGCCGTGGCCGACCCGGTGACGAAGGGTAAGCCGGAACATCTCGTTTCCGCGCCGCGGTCAGCGCCATTTGAGCCGGTCGCCAACCCCGAGCCGTCCGATCCGACCGAGACTCCCGCGTCGTTCGAGCCGAAGGAAATCGCCCCCATGACCGCCACCGCAGTCGCCTCCGCCCCATCGGAACAGGCAGCTCCGAGCACCGGACTTCGCCACATCCTGGAGGCCTCGGCCGCAGCCGACCGCACCTGCAAGACCCATGAGGCGGTGCGCTTCGAATTGATGGCGGCTCTCCTGCGAGCCGACCGGCAGCCGAAGTCCGACTCCTCGGTCGCCGACGTCGAGTGCGTGACCGAGGACGGCCACCTGCTGTACGAAGTGCTCGGTGCCGGTCTCGCCACGTACGCCGACCTCCGCGCGGGAGCGGTCCGCCTCATCGAGATCAACCACACGCTGCCCAAGCCTGCCGACCGCCTCTGCCTCGTTCTGGCCGGCCCCCCGGCCGAGGACTGGTCGGCGGCCACCGTCCACGACGTCTTCGGCATCCAGGTCCTGTGGCGCACCCAGCAGGGCTGGGAGGGCGAGGACGTCGAAATCGCCCTGGCCGAGGGGGTGCCGGCCCGGACGGAGGAACTGGCCAGGGAGTGAGGCCGCGGGACGTGTTTCTCGGCGCGGCGGCCTCACTCCGATGCGGGCGCCGGGCTCAGGCCCGGCGCGCCAGGTCCAGCGCCGCCGTGTGGACGAACCAGTCCAGCACCTCGCAGATCTCTTCACTGTGCTCGGTGAGGACCCGGAGCGGGAACGACGGGCGCAGTTCCAGCTTCGCCTCCGGCAGTTCGATTCCGCCGCGTCGTCCGGAGTGGTGCGCTCCGCGTCGACGAGGTCGAGGAGGTGGAGCGCGAGGAAAGTACATCTCGCCGGTCCCGGACGACGTGCCGTGGGCGTCCGCCGCAGCCAGGTCGGCGGCGGTGAGGGCCCCGTCGCGGCCCGCGATGTAGCCGAGCAGCTCGGTGGGCGGCGTCCCACCGTCGATCTGGCGGGCGATGGCCTTGAGGGCGTCCAGCGTGGAACGGCGGTTGCGCTCGCGCAGCACGAGCGCCGGCGTGAGCCGGACATACGGCACGTCAAGGCTGCGCGGCTTGGCACGCTCGACGGTCGGCAGGTAACTCCCGGCGCTGTGGGCGGCGTTGACCCAGCTGCGCAGGGCAGTGTGCAGGGCTTCCAGGTGTTCGGGGTCGCTGGCGTCCGAGGCGCCTTCGAGCACCTCGACGATGGCCTCGCGTACCGGGCCCGGGACGTGCTGCGCGCCGTCGAGCATGCCCTCTTCGAGCTCCATGCCGACACCCGTCGGGTCCGGTGCGGCGGTGAGCGTGCCGGTGGACGGGTCGAGCTGGATGGTGGCGCGGTGGGTGACGAGGTGACGCTCGACGCGCTGGCCGCCGGTTGTCTGCCAGGTCAGTCGGCCGAATCCGAGGACGAGTTCGTAGGCCTCGCCGAGGTTCGCTGCGTCCTCGTGCATCTTGTGGAGCCGGTCGTACAGCCTGACGAGCGGGTCGATCGCGCGCCGCCGCTCGGCCCAGGCCGTCCACTGCACGGCAGGTCATCTGGACGAGTTTCCGTACACGGCATACGTCCATCACGGGCAGACCTGCGCAAAGACCCCTCGTCCCAAGCTGCGTATGAAGGACCACGGCGGAAATCAGGCGGCCAACGTCACCATCGAATGCGTTGCCTGCGGTACGAAGCGCAACATCCGTGAGGCGATGGGAGAACGTGGCCGCCGAAATCTGCCGGCGTGCCGCGGACGCCACCCGCACCTGGGTACGTACGAGGGAAACGGCTGTGCCCAGGGAGCCGTACTGATGGTCGCAGGTGCGTCCAACCAGTGGTTCCCGCTGACCCTCAGCGCTCTTGCCCTGCCCAAGGGGCAGGGTGGCGACATCGAAAAGCTGCTCGACGATCACTGGCCCGATCTCCAGATCGTCGTTGAACGGGCCCAGTTCGACTTCATGGCGAGCATGAGCAAGTTCGGGTTCCTGCAACAGTTCGACGCCGATGCGGTGGTCGCTGCCATTGCCGCCCGCAAGGCCGGGGCAGGCGGACCGGCCCCCTCCGCGCCCGATGTCCAAGCGGACCTGTACGGCCCCGAGTGGGACGCCCTCTCCGGTCCCATTCCGCAGTCGAGCGACGACTTCACGCTGCGGCAGGTACGTGTGCCGGCGTCACTCGACGAGTTGTTCTCCGACGTGCGACAGGTGGAGCGCCTTCGGGAGGCCCGCGCCCTTATCGGCTTCACCCGCCTCGACGCCCCCGATCCCGAGTCGCCTGAAATCGCCACCCGGGTCGATCTCTCCCGCGGTACGCAGAACTGGGTGCCCGCCAGCGAGGTGCGCGGTGAAGGCATCTTCCTGCGGGTGCACGACGGGCTCATGGCCGAGTGGGTGGCGAGGGTGGAGAAGTCGCAGCATATGGAGGCCCACCGGGAAGCCTTCGGCCGATTCCGTACCAATCGCAAGTCGGATCGCATGACCAGTGACTTCGATCCCCTGCACGGCTGGCCCGGGGCGCGCTACATCGCTCTTCATACCCTCTCACACCTCCTGATACGGACAATTGCGCTGGAATGCGGCTACAACTCGGCTTCTCTCGCCGAGCGGATCTATGCAGGTGATGAGGAGAACCCGAGGACGGGGATCCTCGTCTACACCGCTGTACCGGACTCCGAAGGCACCCTCGGTGGCCTTGTCTCACTGGCGGAGGAGCGAGAATTCGACCGGATCGTCCGCCGTGCTCTGGCAGATGCGTCGCACTGCTCGGCCGACCCGCTGTGCTCCGAGAGGCTGCCGCACGACCCCGCCGACTTCCTTCACGGAGCCGCCTGCCACGTCTGCCTGTTCGTCTCCGAGACCACCTGCGAGCGCGGCAACCGTTTTCTCGACCGGCGCTTCCTCGTCCCGCTCACCGGAGACAAGGACCAGGTGCTCACACCGGTCGGTCTGCTGCCGTGAGCAGACGCAGCTTCGAGGCCGCGGCCGAGGCGGCGGCCGTGGCCCTCGGTCCCTCCCGTACGAAGGACCTTGCCGGGCTGCTGGCCCGGGAGTCCAGCAGAGAGCGGGCTCTGACCGAACTTGCGACGCCAGGAGTCCGGGAAGCCGTCGCGAAGCTGTACGAGGCGGTGGAGGAGAACTCGCTGCCGAGTTCGGAAGCCGCGGCCTACCTGCGGGGCTATGTCGCGGCGCAACTGCGCGCACGGGACGCGGTCCAGGTCAGAACGGTGTGGAGCGGCCCCTCCACCCCCGCGGTACCGGTCCGGGCGACCGCTCAGGTACTGGTCGAGGTCATCAACGATGCTCGTGACGAACTGCTCGCCATGACCTATGCAGCCCGCCCCTATCCGGCGCTGACACAGGCCCTGACCGAGGCCGCAGCCAGAGGCGTGCACACGCATGTGGTGGTCGAGACGCTGGCCGGCGCGCGCGGTCTCCTCTCTGGCCGGGAGCCGGCCGGCGCGTTCGCATCCGTACCCGGATTGCGTCTTTGGCACTGGGTACGCGACCCGGACGCCGACTCCTACGCGCGCCAACACGCGAAACTCGCGGTCGCCGACCGCCGTGTCCTCTTCCTCGGCAGCGCGAACCTTACGGAGTCCGCTGCCCGGCGCAACATCGAGGCGGGCGTTCTGGTGCGTGGCGGAGACGCGCCGCAACGGGCCGCCGAGCACATCGTGGAGCTCCAGCGCCGAGGAATACTTCGACCACTCCACGTATTTCGACCACTCCACGTATGAGGAAGTGTCTGGTCTCCTCGTCGAAGCGGCAGGGCGATCCGTTGCCCCCGCAGACGGGCGGCGCGGCTGCCGGAACACGCCTCAGGCGGGTGCCGAGTTGCCGGGGACCGTCTCCGTGCGCGTCGCGTCCGCGTCGTCCTGCCTGCGGCGCATGGCGAGCAGCAGGGTGAGCGCCGTGCCGACGACCGCCCACGCGGACAGCACCAGCAGCGGTCCGGTCACCGCGTTGCCCTTGAAGTACGCGATCGAGCGCGCCACCCAGGTCCCCGCACCCGGTGGCAGCGCGGGGCCGATCGCCCGCCAGAAGTCCGGCAGCATCGGCAGCGGGAAGGCGCCGCCCGCGCTCGGGGTGCCCGTGGTGACGGTGAGTCCCGGCGGAGTCGTGGTGAGCCGCTGTGTGAAATGTCGCGAAATAGGTCACGCGTTCGAATGGTGCCATCGTCCGAGGTCGATGGGGGTTAGAGTAATCGAACGAGCGTACGATGAATGTATCGGGTGAAAGGCTCAAATAGGGGTGAAGTGATGGAGGTGCGGCATGGCGGGTTACGCCCATCTGCACGTCGCGTCCGGATACTCCGCCCGCTACGGTGCCGCCCATCCCGAACACCTCGTCCGGCGGGCGGCTGAGCGCGGCGCGACGGCGCTCGCGCTCACCGACCGGGACACGGTCACCGGCGCCGTACGGTTCGCGAAGGCCTGCGCCGGAGCCGGGATCCGGCCGATCTTCGGCATCGATCTGGCCGTGGAGGCCATCGCACCCCCTCCTCCGGTGCAGCGCCGCCGCACCCCGGCGCGCGGTGGTGCCCACGTCGTCGAGCCGCCCCTGCGAGTGGTGCTGCTCGCGCAGAACCGGACGGGATGGGCACGGCTGTGCCGCATCACGTCGGCCGCGCACGCGGGCACGGCAGGCGGCGCGGCCCCGGTGGCGGTGCCGTGGGAAGCGCTGCGCGAGTACGGCGGTCCCGGTCTGATCGTGCTGCTCGGACCGCTCTCGGAGCCGGTACGGGCACTGACGGCAGGCCGGGAGGACGTCGCGGCGAAGCTGCTGGCGCCGTGGCGGGAGATCTTCGGCAGCGGTGTACGGCTGGAGGCTGTCCTGCACAGGCGGTCCGGTACGGGCCCGGGATCGCTGCGGCTGGCCGCCCGCACCCTGGGGCTGGGAGACCGTACCGACACCACCGTCGTGCTCTCCAACGCCGTCCGCTATGCCGACCCGGAGCAGCACCGGCTCGCCGACGTCCTTGATGCCGCGCGGCTGCTGCGCCCCATCGACCGGCGCCGCCTGGACAGCGGGCAGCGCTGGCTCAAGGACGAAGGAGCGATGGCGCGCATCGCGCAGTTGATCGCCGAGTGTGCCGGAGCGGACGCCCGGCGGGCAGACCGTTTGCTGGCGGACACCGCCGTCACGGCGGCCGAGTGCTCCGTCGATCCCAAGGCAGACCTGGGGCTGGGCACACCGCACTTCCCGGAACCGGCCGTGCTCGGAGTCGAGCCGGGAACAGGCGGCGCGGCACAGTTTCTGCGTCGCCAGTGCGAGGCCGGCATGGTCCGGCGCGGCCTGGACCGTGACCGGGCAGCGCTCGACCGGCTGGACGAAGAGCTCGGCGTGATCTCCGAGCTGAACTACGACTCGTACTTCCTCGCCGTCGGCCAGGTCGTGGCCGACATCCGGGAGCTGGGCATTCGGGTCGCGGCCCGCGGCTCGGGTGCCGGTTCGATGGTCTGCCACGCGCTGGGCATCGCCACGGCCAACCCGCTCGATCACCACCTGCTGTTCGAACGCTTCCTGAGCGTGCGACGGGCGTCGCTGCCCGACATCGACATCGACGTGGAGTCCGCCAGAAGGCTTGAATGCTACGACGCGATCTTCGCCCGGTTCGGTACCGAGCGAGTGGCGGTCACCGCGATGCCCGAGACCTACCGGGCCCGCCGGGCGCTGAGGGACACCGGCCTCGCGCTGGGGATCGCACCGGCGGACGTCGACCGGATCGCCAAGAGCTTCCCGCACCTGCGGGCATCGGACATCACCGGCGCACTCGCCGAACTGCCCGAACTGCGTCAACTGGCGGCCGAAGCGAAGCGGTACGGGCCGTTGTGGGAGCTCGCCGAAGGCCTCGACTCCCTGGTTCACGGCATGGCCATGCACCCCTGCGGAGTGGTCATCAGCGACGCCACGCTCCTGGACCGGCTGCCCGTGCAGCCCACCCCCCAGGGCAACTACCCGATGGCGATGGCGGCCAAGGAGGAGATCGAGGCGCTGGGCAACATCAAACTGGACGTTCTGGGCGTGCGGATGCAGTCCGCGATGGCCCACGCCGTCGCCGATATCGAACGGGCGACCGGCAACCGTATCGATCTGGACGATCCACGGCAGGTGCCGCTCGACGACGTCTTCGCGTTCAAACTCATTCAGGAGAGCCAGACCGTAGGGCTGTTCCAGCTCGAATCGCCCGGCCAGCAGGATCTTCTCTCGCGCCTGCAGCCCCGTGACCCGCAGGACGTCATCGCCGACATCAGTCTCTTCCGCCCCGGACCGGTTGCCGGGGGGATGCCTGAGCGGTACATCGCCGCACGTCATGGCGGTACACCGGCCTACGCCCACCCGGACCTCGAACCCGTGCTCGCCGACACCTACGGCGTGACCATCTGGCACGAGCAGATCATTGAGACGCTGTCGGTGCTGACCGGCTGCGATCGCGCTCTGGCCGAGGTCGCCCGGCGGGCTCTCGGTGACAAGGGGCGACTGCCCGGAATCAAGGACTGGTTCCACCGCCGGGCGGCCGCCCGCGGTTACAGCCCTGCGGTCCGGGACCAGGTGTGGAAGACCGTCGAGGCCTTCGGTGCCTACGGCTTCTGCCGGGCGCACGCGGTCGCCTTCGCCGTACCGGCTCTGCAGAGCGCCTGGCTCAAGGCGCACTACCCGGCTTTCCTGCTGGCCGGCCTCCTCGAACACGACCCCGGTATGTGGCCCAAGCGCGTCATCGTCGCCGACGCCCGCCGACGCGGCGTCCCGGTCCTGCCCGTCGACGTTAACCACTCCAGGGCGAAGCACACCGTGGAGCGGGCCGACGGGGAGCAGTGGGGCGTGCGGCTCGCGCTGTCCGCGGTGCGCGGTATCAGCGAGGAGGAATGCGCGCGGATCGAGGAGGCCCAGCCGTACGGATCACTGTCGGACTTCTGGCAGCGGGCCCGGCCCAGCCGGCCGGTCGCCGAACGCCTCGCGGAGATCGGCGCCCTGAACTCCCTGCACGACGGGCGCCTCACGCGGCGGGATCTGTTGCTGCAGATCGCTGAACTCCACCGTCAGTCCCGCACCCGGTCCGCGAGCAAGGGCCAACTGCCCCTCGACGCGGGCGCCATCGGCGGAGCGGAGCCGAGCGGCCTGCCGGAGATGACCGGACGCGAAGCCCTCAGCGCGGAGCTGAACACGCTCGGCATCGACGTCTCCAGGCACCTGATGGAGCACCATCACCGGCTGCTGCGGGAGATCGGTGCCACCGACGCGGCGCATCTGGCCGGAGCCCGTCCAGGCGGGCAGGTTCTCGTCGCCGGGGTACGGGCCTCGACGCAGACCCCGCCGATCGCCAGCGGCAAGCGCATCATCTTCGTCACCCTGGAGGACGGCTCCGGTCTGGTCGACCTGGCCTTCTTCGAGGACTCCCACCCCGCCTGCGCGTACACCGTCTTCCACAGCGGGCTGCTGCTGGTCCGCGGCACAGTCCAGGCGCGCGGCACCCGCCGCACCGTCGTCGGGACCATGGCCTGGGACCTGGAACGGATCGCCGTCGCCCGGCGCGATCACGGCCCCGAAGCGGCCCTCTCCCTGCTCGGAGTCAGCCATCCGCAACCGACGCCCGCGCAGCCGCGGCGCACCCTGATCAACGGCACGACAGGCGCCCGACTGCATCCCTACGCCGACCTGCAGCCCGCCGGCAGCCGTTCAGCCGATCTGAAGAAGCTCGGCTACACCAGCCCAGGGAGCGCAGGATGACCACACGCCGACGGCACATCGCCCACCTGCACCTGCACGCCCTGCCGTACGAAGGACGGTACGCGGACGCGATCGACCTGCTGACCGGCATCACCCCCCATGTGCAGGCGGTGTCGCCCGATGCTGTCCAGCTCGACCTGACGTCCGCGCTCAGGTACTTCGACCTCACCCCGTACGACGTGGTTCAGCTTGCGAAACTCAGGCTGTTGGCCTTGTACGGCATCGAGAGCAGTGCAGGGCTTGCCGGCAACCGCATGCTGGCCACCATGGCGGCCGACGCGTCCGCGCCGGGACACACCACCTGGGTTCCCGCCGAACAGGCCGCCGCCTGGCTGCGGCCCCGACCGGTCACCGCGCTGCCCGGAATCGGCCGCGCCACCGCGGCCACGCTCGGCCGATACGGCCTGCACACCATCGGCCAGGTCGCCGACGTACCCCTGGCGACCCTGCAACGCATTCTCGGTGTCGTCCAGGCCCGGCTGCTGACCGAGCGGGCCCGCGGCCATGATCCCCGCCCGGTCGTCCCGCTGGAACCGGCGGCACATCTGATGGCCGATCTCGTGCTCGACCAGGACTGTCTCGACCCGGTGCGGCATCACCGTGCCGTCCTGGGACTCGCCGACCGGATCGGCCAACGCCTGCGCGGTGAACGCCAGGTCACCGGCCGCCTCACGCTCACGGTGCGGTACGCCGACCGCAGTTCCACCACGCGTACGTGCAGGCTGGCGGAACCCACCGACCACTCGCCCGCCCTCGTCACGGCTGCTCTGGGCCTTCTGTCCGCTCTCGGGCTGCAGCGCGCAAGAGTTCGTGCCTTCGTGATCCGCGCCGACGACCTGCGGCCGGCCGACGGGGCTCACCGCCAACTCTCCCTGGACCCCGGTGCCGACCGCGCCCGCGCCGCTGAAGCCGCCGCGGACAAGGCCCGCCACCGCTTCGGTCCAGGAGCCGTACATCCCGCCGCTCTGGCCGAGGGCCGTCACGCCCGGGCGATGAGTTGATCGCGCGGCGGCAGGCAGCAAAGACGCCAAGGCCCGAGAGCCGCAGAATTCGCTACAGCCTCGTTCGGCGCTTGCCTACGCTTGGGGAATCGTGCTTCGACTTGCGTGAGGTGATTGCAGGAGCTCCGTAGAACTGAGTCAGTGCTTCCCGTTCGATCTCCTGAACTACTGGCGGGAGGGGGGTTATTCCGACTGTGCACTATTCCCCTCCGGCAGTAGTCCTCGGCCCTCGGCAGCCTTTCTCAGGCGACGGTCGCAGGGGTGTCCCGCAGGGTGACGTTGGCGTGGCTCTCCTGGAAGCTCTGGTCGGAGACCAGGGTCAGCCGGGCCGTGGACTGGAACTCCGGCAGAGTGGCGGAGCCGCAGGACACCATCGTGGTCATGAGTTTGGCGATGGTCAGGGCGAGCCCTTCGTTGAGGTCGCCGGCGTAGGGGACGTAGCCGTCGACGCCTTCCTCGAAGATCAGCCCTTGGCTGCCCTGGCCATAGCGCTGCCAGTTGCGGGCCCGGTTCGAGCCCTCGCCCCAGTACTCCTTCACGAAGCCGTCCCGGGTGGGCAGTTTCGCGCCGGCTGCCTGGTCGAAGCGGGCGAAGTAACGCCCCATCATGACGAAGTCGGCTCCCATCGCCAGCGCCAGGGCCACGTGGTAGTCGTGCACCAGCCCGCCGTCGGAGCAGATCGGCACGTACTCGCCGGTGCGATCACGGAAGGCGTCCCGGGCCGCGGCGACGTCAAGCACCGCGCTGGCCTGGCCGCGGCCGATGCCCTTCTGATCGCGGGTGATGCAGATGGAGCCGCCGCCCACGCCGACCTTGACGAAGTCCGCGCCGGCCTCGGCGAGGAAGGTGAACGCTTCACCGTCGACCACGTTGCCGCCGCCGGTCGGGATCTCCGGGTAGTGCTTCTTCACCCAGGTCAGGGCCTGTGCCTGCCAGTCGCTGTAGCCGTCGGAGGAGTCGAAGCACAGGGCGTCCGCACCCGCCTCCAGCAGGGCGGGGACGCGCTCTCGGTAGTCGTGGGTGTTGATGCCCGCGCCCACGCGCAGGCGCTTGGCGGTGTCCACGGCCTGGTTCGGGAAGCGCTTGTTGTCCGCGTAGTCGGACCGGAACACCAGGTACTGCAGGTGGCCCTCGGCGTCCAGCACGGGGAGGCAGTCCAGCCGCTGGTCCCACAGCCGCGCGTTGGCCTCGGAGAGCGTGATTTCGGCCTCGCCGTGGGGCAGGTCGGCGATGGCGGTCATCCGACCGCCCACCGGGCCGTCGAGGTCGTGGCGCTGGGGATGGAAGTCGCGGGAGGTCACCAGGCCGAGCAGGCGGCCGGTGCCGGTGCCGTCGTGGGTGACCGCGGCAGTGCTGTGACCGGTGCGCTGCATGACGGCGACCAAGTGGCTCAGGCTGTCGTCCGGGCGGACGTTGGTGTCGCTGGTGACGAACCCGGCCTTGAAGTTCTTCACCTGGCGCACGGCTGCGGCCTGGTCCTGGATCGACTGGTTGTGGTGCAGGAAGCTCAAGCCGCCGTTGCGCGCGATCGCGATCGCGAGTTCCGGTGTGCTGACAGCCTGCATGATCGCGGACGTGAACGGGGAACCGAGTTCGATCGCCGACAGCTCGCCCACGACGTGCCGCACCAGGGGCGTGCGCAGGTCGACCGTCGCGGGCGAGCAGTCGGTCCGGGTCCGGTTCGGCAGGAGCAGAAACTCGTTGAACGTCCTTGAGACCTCGGCGATGATCTGTGCCACTCGTTCCTCCTGACCCGTCGACCGGGGCCCGACTGCCCGGCCGTGAAGATCGCCCCGTGTCCCAAGACCCGGGCAGGCAGGTGCCGGCATGGCAGCTGTGGAGGTGCCACGAACTGCGGCAGAGCCCTGACCTGCCCGTGGTTCGAACCGGGTGCGGTCATGACCTGGCACCCTATCGATTGCCCCGCCGCTGCACGAATCTTGAGCTCGTCGTTCTGTTGCTTCAGGGCATCGGCGACCTTGGACCGAGCGCCTTGGGCGCTGACCAGCGCGTAGAACAAGTCCTTGGGTCCGGTGTGCTTGTGGGTGAGCTTGTTCCACCTCAGGCCGGACTCGGTGGCGAGGGGCTTGATGGTGAGCTGACCGTCGGAGCGCATCGGGATTCCGGCCGGCAGGCGCACCGATGGCATCGGTGATCGTCTGAATCTCCTTTTGGCCGTACACGGTAATGGAGGACGATCGACCCGCTGACTGACGTGCCGTCATATAGGTCCATGCATGCTCGAAGTGATGTCGCGTCAGGCTTTACCGACGCGTAACTTCCCCTGCTACCTTACTCGCGCGTAATTTGGCATGAGCGCGTAGAGCGCGGTACCGAACATCGGTACGGAACGTCGGTACAGAACTTGTGGTCCGGGCCGCAGGGCGCATTCATCGCAACTACCTTGAGCCGCAAGGAGATCACACGATGCTGCCCTGGACACGTGCGCCGCGCACCCCACGTGCGCGGAGAACCCTCGCCGCACTGCTCCTCGTCGTCGCAGCGTTCGCCGCCCCCACGGCGACCGCCACCGCAGCCGCCCCCGCCGCCACGGCCCCCTCCCGTGGCTGGAACGACTACTCCTGCAAGCCCTCCGCAGCCCACCCCCGCCCCGTCGTCCTGGTCCACGGAACCTTCGGGAACTCGATCGACAACTGGCTCGTCCTCGCCCCGTACCTGGTCAACCGGGGCTACTGCGTCTACTCACTCGACTACGGGCAGCTGCCGGGCGTGCCGTTCTTCAACGGCCTCGGTCCGATCGACAAATCGGCCGCTCAGCTCGCCACCTTCGTCGACCAGGTGCTCGTCGCCACCGGAGCGCCCAAGGCCGACATCGTCGGTCACTCCCAGGGCGGCATGATGCCCAACTACTACCTGAAGTTCCTCGGCGGCGCCGCGAAGGTGAATGCCATGATCGGGCTTGCCCCCGACAATCACGGCACCACCCTCCTCGGGCTGACGAAGCTGCTGCCGTACTTCCCGGGCGCCGAGGACCTGCTGAACGCCAACACGCCTGGCCTCGCCGACCAGATGGCCGGATCCCCCTTCATCACCAAGCTCAACGCGGGCGGCGACACCGTGCCCGGCGTGTGGTACACGGTCGTCGCGACGAGGTACGACGAGGTCGTGACCCCGTACCGCACGCAGTTCCTGGACGGGCCGGGCGTACGCAATGTCCTGCTCCAGGACCTGTGCCCGGTCGACCTGTCCGAGCATGTGGCGATCGGGACCGTGGACCGGATCGCGTACCACGAGGTGGCGAATGCCCTGGACCCGGCGCACGCCACCCCGACCACCTGCGCCTCGGTCGTCGGCTAGGACGACCGGTCGCTCAGTGTCCGCGCCGGGCCACGTCCCGCCGTGGCGCTCGCGACACGGCAGGGCGGCGATGCGGCCCTCTCCGTACGTGCACGAGGGCCCCACCCGTATGGCATGGGCAGGGCACTCGTACCGTGCTTCCATGATCGCCGACACGTCCGACGAGATCCGCCTCGCCGCCCCGGCCGACGTCCCCGCCGTACGGGCCGTCACCGATGCCGCCTACCGGCACTACATCGCGCGCATCGGCGTCGTCCCCGCACCCATGCGTGCGGACCATGCGGCAGATGTGGCGGCGGGCCGGGTGTACGTGACGGGGGACCCGGACGTCATCGGCGTCCTGGTCCTCGTCCCGCACGAGTCCCACCTTTTCCTGGAGTCCGTCGCCGTCCACCCGGACGCGGCCGGCCGGGGAGTCGGCCGACGGCTGCTCGCCTTCATGGACGCGCACGCCCGCAGCCTCGGCCTTCCCGAGATCCGCCTCTACACCAACGCGCTGATGTGGGAGAACCAGAAGATCTACCCGCGCTACGGGTACGAACTGGTGGAGCGGCGCGTGGACGGTCCTTACGACAGGTTCCACTACCGCAAGCGGCTGCCCCGCTGACCGACCGACTGATCGACTGTGTCAGTGGTGGCTGAGACGATCGACGCATGACGACGATCGACTGGGACTCCGCCGCCGACTCCTTCGACGAGGAGCCCGACCACGGGCTGCTCGATCCGGTGGTCCGGCACGCATGGGCGCAGCGCCTGGAGAACTGGCTGCCTGGGGGCCGCTCCGAGGTGCTGGACCTGGGGTGCGGCACCGGAAGTCTGGCGCTGGTCGTCGCCGGGCAGGGCCACCGGGTCACCGCGGTCGACCGGTCGCCGCGCATGGTCGAGCAGGCGCGGGCCAAGCTCGCAGGAACGGGCACCGAGGTGCTCGTCGGGGACGCGGCCCGACCACCGGTCGGGAAGCAGCAGTTCGACGTGATCATGGCCCGTCATGTGGTGTGGCTGCTGCCCGATCCCGAGGCCGCTCTGCGCCACTGGTTCGGTCTGCTGCGGCCCGGCGGGCGGCTGCTGCTGATCGAGGGGGTGTGGGGCGGGGTGGGCCTTTCCGCCGAGCGATTGACGGCACTGCTCACCCCGTTCACCGAGCGCATCCACCACGAGCGGCTCTCCGGCGACCCGAACCTGTGGGGCAAGCAGGTCGACGACGACCGGTACGCGCTGGTGGCGCGCGCCGAGCCGCCGCACCGGCACACCGAGATCGTCGATGTGCATCTGATCCTGCGCCGCGGCCCCGACGTCCTGCTCGCCCGCCGCGCCGGGACGGGATACGCGGACGGGCTGTTCAACGGTCCGTCCGGACATGTGGAGGACGGCGAGGACGTCCGCGAGGCGATGATCCGCGAGGCCGCCGAGGAGATCGGTCTCGCACTGGACCCGGACGAGCTGCGGGTCGCCCTGGTCATGCAGCACCGCGGTCCCGGCGGCAGTCCCCGGACCGGCTGGTTCTTCGAGGCGGAGTACGACCCCGCCCGTCCGCCGTACAACCGCGAACCGGAGAAGTGCTCGGAGCTCGCCTGGTTCCCGCTGGACGCCCTGCCCGACGACATGGTCGCGTACTGCCGTGCGGGGCTGGACGGCTACCGGGTGGGGGAGCACTTCCTGATCCACTGGCACGAGGACGGCGACACCGTGGCGTACCAGCCGCACGGTATCCGCCGCGCGGTCCCGCTGCAGTCCGGCGGGTCCGGCACCGGCGGGGTGCACCACATCGAGCTGTGGGTGCCCGACCTGGCGGTGGCCGAGGCGGGGTGGGGCTGGCTCCTCGGTGAGCTGGGCCATGTCCCGTACCAGAGATGGGAGCACGGCCGCAGCTGGCGGCGCGGTGACACCTATCTGGTGATCGAGCAGTCACCGGCCCTGGCCCCGGGACCGCACGACCGGCTCCTTCCCGGCCTCAACCACCTGGCGTTCCACGTCCGGGACCGGGCCACGCTGGACGCGCTGGTGGCGCGGGCCCCGGAGCACGGCTGGCGGCTGCTGTTCGCGGACCGCCATCCCTACGCGGGCGGCGACGCGCACTGCGCCGCCTATCTGGAGGACGCGGCGGGGTACGAGGTGGAGCTCGTGGTGCGTTAGCGTCCGTCGCCGGACGGGCGCGACGGTGCCAGCAGACCCGTGAGCCCGCCTGCGAGGGCGAGGCCTTCCAGCTCGTCCAGCGCCCGGCGGGCGGCATCCGCCGCGTCGGGATCGTGTGCGGCCAGTCCGCTCTCCTCGAACTCGTCCTCGTCCAGCCGCAGTACGGAGGAGCCGTCCGCGGACACCCACAGATCGAGATCCAGGTCCTCGACCAGCAGCTCCCCGTCGCCCAGCACCGCGGGCCGGGTGATGTCGCAGTACCAGCCCTTCAGCGTCCCCTCGCCGGTGCGGACTTCCTTCACCGCGAACCACCGGTCGCGCCAGTAGTGCTCGGTGAAGACATCGCCCGGCTCGAACCGTACGAAGCCGAAGTCGCGCACGCCCGGCGCGGCCCACGGCGCCGTCACCGTCACCCGGGTGCCGTCGTCGCGTACGAGCTCCGCCGGGTATCTGATCTTCGTCCGGCCCGCCTTGACGAGGGCGACCTCAACCGAGCTTCCGGACATGCCGCACCTCCGTGGCGCAGATCCGGTAGCCGAACCACTTGTTGATCGCCAGCATCGGGCCGTTGCCCGCGTCATTGCCGGTGTACGCGTCCGTGCAGCCGGCCGCGCGTGCGCGGTGCAGCGAGTCGGTCTTGGCGAGCTTCGCCAGACCGCGGTTGCGGTACGCCCTGCGGGTGCCGGTCATTCCCGACCAGTAGCGGGTCAGGCCGTCGGTGTTCGCCGCGCTGAAGGCCGCCACCTCGCCGTCCACCACAGCGACCGAGGTGAGCTCCCGGTCCAGACCGGGGTTGTTCCAGGTGTTCCGCAGCCAGTCCTCGTAGTCCGCGAGTTCGGCCGGGGTGTCGCTCGGTTCGTCCGCCGTGGTCTCCGCGTCCGCCTCGAACAGGGGCCGCGGGTCGTCGGCGAACTCCGCCGCGGTCCGCAGCTCCACGCCGGGCGGGAGTTCCTGACGGGGTGGCAGGGTGCCGTTGGCCAGGTCGAGATGGAGGAAGTGCGCCGGGCGGCTCGGCGTGTACCCGTGCTTCTCGGCGAAGGCCCGGTTGGCCGGTTCGTCCAGCACCCAGGTGTAGACGGCGACTGCCCCCGCCCCGGCCAGATACTCCTCGGCGGTACGCACCAGCAGCGAGCCCGCGCCGCGGCCCACCCGGTGGGGGTGCGTGTACGGATTGCAGAAGCCCTGGCCGGGCTCCGGGCTGTCGTGGGCGATACCGACCTGAGCGGTGCCGATGATCTCCCCGTTCTCCTCGGCGACCAGCAGCCTGTACCGCCTGTCGGGGTGGGCGTTGGCCTGTTCGAAGGCAACCTGCTCAGGAGTCGTCACCATGTACGGGAGGGCGGCGCGCCGCACCCGTACCCATGCCTCGGCGTCGGCGGGCACGAAGTCGCGAACGATCACAGTCATGCGACGGACGTTACGGGGAGGACCGGCCCGGTCGCCTCCGAATTTCCGGCGGTGGGGGAGAATCGGGCCGTGACTTTGAAGATCGCTCTCGATCCCGGCTCCGGCACCGCCCCGTACGAGCAACTGCGCACGCAGATCTCCGAACTGGCGCGGTCCGGGGCGCTGCCCGTCGGCTACAGACTCCCGACCGTACGCGGCTTCGCCGAGGAGCTCGGCCTCGCCGCGAACACGGTGGCCAAGGCGTACCGGACCCTGGAGGCGGACGGGGTGATCGAGACCCGCGGACGGAACGGCACGTTCGTCGCTGCCGCGGGGGATGCGGCGGAGCGGAAGGCCGCGGAGGCGGCGCGGGAGTACGCGGACCAGGTGAGGCGGCTCGGGTTGTCGCGCGCGGCGGCGGCGTCGCTGGCGCAGGATGCGGTGCGGGCGGCGTACGAGGAGTGACTGCGGCCGTCCGGTGGCCGTTCGTTTCCTCAAGGGCCTGACAACCAACCCCGTCCGGCGATTGAGGACAGACATGGTTACCGGGCCGAATCCTCAGAGGTACAGCCCCGCGTCCGCCCCCGCGTCCTGCTTCGGCACCGAGGCAGGACCGGTGCCGCGGCGCAGCGCGTACAGCTCGGCCAGCGTCGCTCCCTCCCGGCCGAGCCCCTCCTCCGTGCCCAGCCAGGCCACCGCCTCCCGACGCGTCAGGGAGCCCACCTCGATGCGGGCCAGGCAGCGGCCGGGCCTGACGACCGCCGGGTGGAGCCGCTCCAGGTCCTCATTGGTCGTCACGCCCACCAGCACATTGCGGCCCTGGCCCAGCAGCCCGTCGGTGAGGTTCAGCAGCCGGGACAGCGCCTGGCCCGCGGTGTGCTTGGCCTCGCCGCGGATCAGTTCGTCGCAGTCCTCCAGGAGCAGCAGCCGCCACCTGCCCTTCGCCGTGCCGTCGTCCTCGCCGATCGCGATGTCCATCAGATAGCCGACATCGTTGAAGAGCCGCTCCGGGTCGAGTACGCAGTCGACCTGGCACCAGTCCCGCCAGGACCGGGCCAGCGTGCGCAGCGCGGACGTCTTGCCGGTGCCGGGCGGGCCGTGCAGCAGGAGCAGCCGGCCCGCGATGTCGTCCGGTGTCACCTTCATCAGCCGGTCCATGGCCTCGGCCACCGGCGCCGTGTAGTTGCTGCGCACCTCGTCCCATGTACCGGCGGCGATCTGCCGGGTGGTGCGGTGCGGGCCGCGGCGCGGCGAGACGTACCAGAAGCCCATCGTCACGTTCTCGGGCTGTGGTTCCGGTTCGTCCTGGGCGCCGTCCGTCGCCTGGTCGAGGATCTTCTGCGCCAGCTCGGCGGTGGTCGCGGTGACGGTGACGTCGGCGCCGCGGTTCCACCGCGAGATGAGCAGCGTCCAGCCCTCTCCCTCGGCGAGGGTTGCGCTGCGGTCTTCGTCGCGGGCGGCGCGCAGCACCTTGGCGGCAGGCGGCAGCAGCGTCGCCCCGGACTTCACCCGGTCGAGGGAGGAACTGTGGGAGTACGGCTGCTCGCCCGTCGCGAAGCGGCCGAGGAACAGCGCGTCGACGACATCGGCCGGGGAATCGCTGTCGTCGACGGTGAGCCGGATCGGCAGAGCGGACTCAGGGTTGGCAGACATGGCGCCCATGATCCGGCACAGGGGCACCCGGCGCACCCAGGTTTCGCCACCTTCTGCCACCCGTTCGAACGGTCCGCATCGCTCACCTCCCCGAGCCGGCGAATCCGCTTCGTACCTGCTGCGGCGTCGGCGGACCGCCGGACCGTCACCCGCTCCGGGGCGTACGGTCCCTGGCGCCGCCGCGCCGCCGCGTCGGCATCCTCGACCGGATGGGTTCCGGGGCTCCGGCATTCCGGTCGCCGGCCGAATGATCGGCGGTGCATGCGGAAGCGATCTGCGGTGCACAACGGCTCCCCCGCGATAGGGAGCCCACACCGTCCTGCCTCGCTCCGGATGTTCTGCATGCGCGACTTTGCCCCGCAGCGCGCCGGATGCCGGATGCCGATATGACGCACGCTCAGAGCCTGTCGGGTGACCTCTGATCGGGCGGCCACGCCCTGGCCCGCACGCTTCCCGCGTTGCCGAAATGCCCTAGTAGCTCCTTCCCCAAGCTCTCAGCTTCGTTCGAGCAGGGGAGACCCCATCCGAGGGCCTTCCAGCGCCTTGGAATCGCACGCACCAGACCACGTCCGCTTTCCGATCGAAGGTCACCCGACAGGCTCTCAGGGGGCGTTCAGGAGTACCTCATGGATGTACTTGGCATGAACACTTCCAGTCGAGCGTCTGTGCTGCTACCACTGAGTAGGGCAGAGATCCTGCCGGTCGGTCCAAGGGAGATTCCATGAAAATATCCAGACTTGTGGCGTTGTCGTCCTCACTTCTGCTCGGTGCCGTACTCGCCCTGACCGGGGCGACCACCGCGAACGCCGCGACGTCCGTCGATTACGTCGCACTCGGCGACTCGTACTCCTCGGGGGTCGGATCCGGAAGCTACGACAGCGCCAGCGGTGGCTGCAAGCGCAGCACCAAGGCCTATCCCGCGCTCTGGGCCGCCGCCAACTCGCCCGCGTCGTTCGCCTTCACGGCCTGCTCGGGTGCCGTTACCGACGATGTGAGGGCCGGACAGCTCGGCCCGCTCTCCGCCTCGACCGACCTCGTCTCGATCTCCATCGGCGGCAATGACGCGGGCTTCGCCGATGTCATGACCACCTGTGTCCTCCAGTCGGAAGCCACCTGCCTCAGCCGGATCGCCACCGCCCGCAGCTATGTCGACTCCACCCTGCCCGGCAAGCTCAACTCGGTGTACACGGCGATCAGGTCCAAGGCGCCGTCCGCCCGTGTCGTCGTCCTCGGCTACCCCCGCTTCTACAAGATCGGCGGCAGCTGCATCGCCGGCCTGAGTGATACCGAACGCTCCGCCATCAACAGCGCCTCCGACTACCTCAACGCGGCAACCGCCAAGCGTGCGGCCGACCATGGCTTCACCTTCAGAGATATCGCATCCAGGTTCACCGGGCACGAGATCTGCTCCGGCAGCGCCTGGCTGCACAGTGTCAACTGGCTCAACATCGGTGAGTCGTACCACCCCACCGCCGCCGGACAGTCGGGCGGCTATCTGCCCGCCTTCAGCTCGGGGGTCTGACGGGGCGGCGGAAGCCACGGGCCGTCCCGGTCAGTCGTCCGCCGGGGCGGAGGCCCCTTCCGCCGATGCGGAGGCCCCGTCCGTCGGGGTCTCCGTCCGGCAGGTCACCGAGAACGCCACTCCGTTCGAGGTGACTGCGACCGGACTCCTCACCTCCAGGGTGATCGTTCCGTGGTACGTGGTGTCCTGCCGGTACGTCAGCTCCGTGTGTGACACCTGCTTCGACCGCCCGTCGCCGGCGCCGAAGGACAGCGACTGCCAGCCGGGATCGGAGCTCGTACCGTCCTTCAGCACCCACCGGTACTCGACCCGGGCCGGCGTGCGCCCCACCGTGATCGTCGCCTCGACCGCCGGTGCCTCGGTGTGCGGCGGTGGGCAACTGCCCTCGTAGCTGTCGCGTACGGGGGTGAGATACACCGCCACGGTCTGGGGCGGCGGCTTGCTCGTACTGCCGTGGGCGGTGTTGCCGGTGCTCCCGGCGCCGCCCCCGCCCGGTGATCCGTCAGAGCCGGACGTTCCCCGGGTGGCGGGCGTCGAGCGCGGGGCGCTGCTCGTCGGCCCCGGGCCGGCCGCGCCGGTGGTGCCTCCGGCGTTCTTGTCGTCGCCCTTGTGTGCCAGCGTCCAGACGATCCCGCCGACGGCCAGCAGCAGGACCGCCAGCCCTACGGCGAGAAGGGCGACCGCGCGACGCGACCGCTCCTCGGGGGCGTACGCGGACGTCGGAGAAGAAGCGGGGGAGGGGAAGGGGGTCGCGGGAAACGGCGTTGCGGGCGCCGTCGTACGGGCAGTCACCGTGGCACCGTACGGATCCGCCGCACCGGCCCCCGCGGTCCGAGGCGTACCCCCGGCGGCGACGATCCGCAGCCGATGCTCGGCCTCCGCAGCCGAGAGCCGCTCGGCCGGGTCCTTGCGCAGCAGCGCCTCGACGACCGGGGCGAGCGGGCCGGCCCGCCGGGGCGGCGGCAGTTCCTCGTCCACCACCGCCCGGAGCGTGTTCAGCGGGGTGTTCTGACGGAACGGCGAATTGCCCTCGGTCGCGGCGTACAGAAGCACACCGAGCGACCACAGATCCGATTCGGGCCCCGGCGTGCGCCCCAGTGCGCGCTCCGGTGCCAGGAACTCCGGCGAGCCGATCAGTTCACCCGTCATGGTGAGTGCGGATGTCCCCTCGACCATGGCGATACCGAAGTCCGTCAGCACCACCCGCCCGTCGTTGGCGAGCAGCACATTGCCGGGTTTCACATCGCGGTGCAACACCCCGGACCCATGGGCGCTGCGCAGTGCGGCCAGCACCTCCGCGCCGATGTGCGCCGCCCGCTGCGGGGACATGGGGCCCTCGGCGTCCAGTACGTCGGAGAGCGCGAGCCCGCGGATCAGCTCCATCACGATCCACGGGCGGGAGTCCTCGGTCGCCACGTCGTAGACGGTGACCACGTTGCGGTGGGAGACCCTCGCGGCCGCCCATGCCTCCCGCTCCAGGCGCGCGTAGAGCCGCTGTACGTCGGAGGCGGGCAGCCCCGACGGGGCGCGGACCTCCTTCACGGCGACCTCGCGCCCCAGCACCTCGTCGCGCGCCCGCCACACGGTACCCATCCCGCCCTGGCCCAGGGGGCCCAGCAGGCGGTAGCGGCCCGCGATCAGTCGGTCCTCGCCCGGCACTTTGCTCACGGTGATCCCCATCCGCAGGAGTGGCGGCAGCACGGCGGAAACCTCTCCACGCTAGCTCAGACCGGACCGTTCCCGACCCCCTTGCGCACCAATCCGCCGCTGAGGGCCAACCACTCCCGTTCTGTCCAACTCGCCCTGGAATCGAGCGAATTATGAGTACGGTCGTCAACCTCCGTATGTGTGTGCTCAATCCGGCGCCCGGGATACACGCGTGTCATCGCGGGGGGATAGGGTTAACCTGCCCGGGCCGGGTGCCCTCGTACGGGTGGGGAGTGACATGGAACAGATAGCGATGCGTAGCAGGCCGCGTGTGCCTGCCATCACATGTGGGAGCAGTGCGACCAGTTCGCGCCTCGACCGCCATCTCGCAGTGCTCGGCGGCCCCGCCGTCCCGCAGCGCGAGACCGCGGAGGCGACGTTGCTGATGCTTGAGCTCACCTCGCGCGACGCCGCGCACAGCCGCCGGAGCAGGAGCGCGCGGGTCTCGCTCTTCGCACCGCTGCGGCGACTGCGGCGCTCTCTCTTCGGCAGCCGCCGCTGACCCGACGGCCTGTCACCATCGATCCGGCACCCGACCGATCGCCCGTCCCTGACTGAACCGGCCCACCGCTCGGGCCGCGCTCAGGCGATCACACCGTCCCGGCGCAGCTCCGCTGTCTGCTCGTCCGTCATCCCCGCGGCCCGCAGCAGTGCTTCGGTGTGCTCACCGAGCGCCGGTACGGCTCCCATCCGCGGCTCCGCCCCGCCCGGCAGCGTGATCGGCGGCAGCATGGCCCGCAACGCCCCGACCGGTGATTCCACTTCCCGCCACCGGTCCCGCGCCGCCAGCTGAGGGTGTGCCGCCACATCCGCCACGGTGTTCAGCCGGGCGCAGGCGATGCCCGCGGCGTCCAGCCCGGCCAGCGCCTCCTTCGTGGTCAGTGTGGCGAGCGCCTCGGCCACCACCGCATCGGTCCGCTCCCGGTGAGCGGTCCGTGCGGTGTTCGTCGCGAAGTCCGGATCGCCCGCCAATTCCGGCCGTCCCAGAACCTGTTCCGTGAGCCGGCGCCACTCCCGGTCGTTCTGCACGGAGAGCAGCAGTTGTTCCCCGTCCGCCGTCTCGAATGCGTCGTAGGGGGCGATGACGGGATGCGCGAGCCCCGTGCGCACCGGGGTTTCGCCTCCATGCATCCGATGGTGCAGCGGATGACCCATCCACTCGGCCAGCGCCTCCAGCATCGAGATCTCCACCGGCCCGCCGAGCCCGGTGGTCGCGCGCCGCAGCAGCGCCGCGAGCACCCCCGAGAAGGCGTACATCGCCGCCGCGATGTCGGCAGCGGGTACACCCGCCTTCACCGGCTGCCCGGGCGTGCCGGTGACGGAGACCAGTCCCGCCTCGCACTGCACGAGCATGTCGTAGGCCCGCTTGTGTGCATACGGCCCGTCGGCGCCGTACCCCGAGATGTCGACGGCGACCAGCCGCGGGTGCGCGGCGCAGAGCGTCGCGGCGTCCAGACCCAGCCGGGCAGCCGCGCCCTGGGCGAGGTTCTGTACGAACACATCGGCGTCGGCAACCAGTCGGCGCACCACGGCGAGGCCGCGCGGGTCCTTGAGGTCGATCGCGCTGACGCATTGATTCCGCGGTGAGCCCGGTGTGCGTGCCACGCTGACGCGATGACCCCTCGACGTGTACGGGGCATCCGTCGCGCCGGTGCGGTGGCCCCTCGGTGGGTCCGTGTCACTCGCCGCCGCGCGCATGGCGCCGGACGGCCAGCGGTACGAACACCACGAGGAGCGCCGCCGACCAGGCGAGCGTGCCCGCCACCGGATGGGCTGCCGGCCAGGCCGCGTCCGCGGACGGTGCCGCATTGCCGAACAGGTCACGGGTGGCGGCGGCCATGGCGCTGATCGGGTTCCACTCCGCGACCGTCCGCAGCCAGCCCGGCAGATTGTCGGTCGGGATGTACGCACTCGACAGCAGCGGCAGGATGAAGGTGGCACTGCCCAGCTGACCGGCGATCTCCTCGTTGCGGATCAGCAGGCCCAGCCAGCAGCCCAGCCAGGACGTGGCGAACCGGAGGAGCAACAGCAGCCCGAAGGCGCCCAGGGCGGCGAGCGGACCGCCCTCGATCCGCCAGCCGACCGCGAGCCCGACCAGGATCAGCGGAATCATGCCGATGGCCGTGGTCAGCAGATCGGCGGCGGTCTGGCCGAAGGGTACGGCGGCCCGGCTCATCGGCAGCGTACGGAGCCGGTCCATCACCCCGCGGTGGCAGTCCTGCGAGGCCTGGAACATCCCGACCATGATGCCGTTGGCCGCCGTCGCCGCCAGCAGGCCCGGCACCAGGAACGCGCGGTACTCCTGGCCGGGCATGGCCAGGGCGCTGCCGAACACGTACCCGAAGAACAGCAGCATCGTGATCGGCATGGTCTGGGTCAGGATCATTACGCCCGGCGCCGCTTTGATCCGCTGCAGATGGCGGCCCAGCATGGCCAGGGAGTCGGCGATCGGGGTGCTTGTGGCGGGCGCGACGGTCTGCTCGTGGACCAGTGCGGTGCTGCTCATGCTGCCGTCTCCTTCAGGGGCGGGGAGGTGCGGCCGTCGCCGCGGTCGGTCAGGCGGAGGAAGACCTCGTCGAGCGTCGGCGGGCGCAGGCTCGCGTCGATCACCGGTACTCCCGCTGCGTCGAGTTCGCGGACGATACGGGGGAGGGTGAGCGTGGGGTCGGTCGCGACGGCGCCCACGGTGCGGCGCTCGTGGTCGAGTACCGGTTCGGTGCCGGTGAGCTGATCGAGGACGCCTGCCGCCGGAACCAGCGCCGATTCATGGGAGACGACCACTTCGGCGTAGCTGCCGATGCGGGCCTTCAGCTCGGTGGGGGTGCCGCGATGGGCGGCTTGGCCATGGTCGATCAGCACGATGTCGTCGGCCAGCTGATCGGCCTCCTCCAGATACTGCGTGGTGAGCAGGACGGTCGTGCCCCGGCCGGCCAGTTCCCGTACCGCCGCCCAGATCTGGTTGCGGCTGTGCGGGTCGAGTCCGGTGGTCGGCTCGTCCAGGAAGAGCACCCGCGGGCGGGTCAGCAGACTGGCGGCGAGGTCGAGGCGGCGGCGCATGCCGCCCGAGTAGGTGCGGGCCGGGCGGTCGGCGGCCTCCGTCAGCTCGAAGCGTTCCAGGAGTTCGTCGGCGCGGGCGCGCGCGGCCTCGCCGCGGAACCGGAGCAGCTTGGCGAAGAGCCGCAGATTCTGCCGGCCGGACAGCTCGCCGTCGACCGAGGCGTTCTGCCCGGTGACGCCGATCGCCGCGCGCACCGCGCCCGCCTCGCGCACCACGTCGTGGCCCGCCACCCGGGCGCTTCCGCCGTCCGGGGCGGTCAGCGTGGTGAGGACCCGGACGGCGGTGGTCTTGCCTGCGCCGTTCGGCCCCAGTACTCCGCACACGGTGCCCTCGGCGACCGCGAGATCGAGCCCGCGCAGCGCGTGGACATCGCCGTAACGCTTCTCCAGACCTTCACTAAGTACAGCGTACGTAGTTGTCATGTGGCCCACCGTACCGCACTACGTACGGTGTACGTAACTACGATGGTGGGAGAGGTGGTGATCGATGGTGGGGCGACCCGCTGTACCCGAAGTGATCTGGGCGCGCCCCGAGCGTGCGGGCCGAGGCCCCAGGCCCGCGTTCAGCCGTGCCGACATCGCGGCAGCCGCCGTCCGTATCGCCGATGCGGAGGGCCTCGACGCGGTGTCCATGCGGAAGGTCGCGGCGGAGCTCGGCTGCGGCACGATGTCGCTCTACAACTACGTGCCGCGCAAGGAGGACCTGTACGAGCTGATGCTCGACGCGGTCAGCGACGGGTACGAGTTCCCGGAGCCGTCCGGCGACTGGCGCGCCGATCTCATCGCACTGGCCCATCAGGCCCGCGAGATGATGCACCGCCACACCTGGGTGCCCCGGCTGATGTCACCCGTGTACGGCTTCAGCCCGAACGCCCTGCGGTATCTGGAGTACTCGCTCAGCTGCCTGGACGGGGTCGACGCGCGATTCGGCGAGAAGATGGAACTCATCGCCATGGTCACCAGTGTGGTTACCACCTATGTGGCCAACGAGATCGCCACGGCGGAGCGCAGCCGGTCGCTGCCCTGGTCCGAGGAGCAGGAGCACGCCGCGCGCACCGACTATCTGATCAGCCAGATCGCGACCGGGAAGTATCCGCGGATGGCGGCGGGATTCGCCGAGGACCCCGGACCGATCGATCTGGACGGCGTCTTCAACCGGGCGCTGCACCGGGTGCTGGACTCCTTCGACCGGTAGCGCGTACGCGCCCCGATGCCGTCACAGCAGCGCGAACTGCCCGTCCGGCCCCTCCTCCTGATGGTCGAGCACCGACGCGGGCCGCCTGGCCGTGGCCGGGACCGGCAGGACGCCCGCCGCGCGGAGATCGCCGGCCGTGATCTGCGGGCCGTCGGCCAGGCCCTCCTGCCGGGGACGGAGTTCGGCGAGCAGGGCGAGCACGGTGATCAGTTCCAGCAGTTCCGAGGTCCATTCCTGGGGCCACGTGCGGGGCCGGACCGCTTCCAGGCCGCCCAGGTCCTCCGCCCCGTCCGCCGCCCGTCGCTCGAACCACAGTTCCAGCATCCGGACCCCGCCCACCCGGAACTCCCAGGCTCCCGCCGGCACGGGCGAGATGCGTCCCGTCCCCAGCAGGAGCGCCTCGTCGCCGGGGTCGTACTCCAGCGTGCCGGGCGCGGCCGGTACCGCGGCCCGCACGTAGGGGCGCCGCCCGCCGGGCAGCCGCGGGCGCTCCCCGCCGCGCGCGCCGCGCAGCTGCAGCCGCAACAGCTCCCGGCCCAGCTCCACCCCGGCCCACCAGCGTGCGCTGTCGGCGGGCAGCGGCACGACGGATCCGGCCGGGGAATGACGGGCCGCCGTGACGATCCAGGCCAGCACGGACTCCGCGGTGACCGCGTCCCCGTGCCGGGCGCGCAGCAGCCCGAGCAGACCGGGCGCCAGATTGGGTTCCCGTCCGCCGGGCCTTCGGTAGAGCGGCCGGATCCGGCCGGGGCGGCCCGCCGGGGAGTGGCCGTCGGGCAGCAGCGCCGTCACGGACAGGGCGGGACCGGTGTCCTGCGGTACGTACCCGTGCTCGACGGCGAAGAGCTGGTGCCCGTCGGCGACCCTCCACAGCTCCGGGCGGGCGGCGTCGATCAGCCGGTGGTCGGGGATCAGCCACTGCTCGTCGAACGGTCCGTGCAGGATCCGCACCGGCTCGGGGCACGGACCGGACTCCCGCGCGAACCGGGCGGTGGAGGTGGTCTGGCCGGGCAGCGCCGCGACCGGAGTCTGCGGGTTACGGGAACGGGTGGGCCGGAAAAGCTGTTCGCGCTCGACTCCCCCGGCGCTGACCAGACGTCCCCAACGGGCCTTGAGGGAAGCGGCGTCCGGGGCCGTCACCCAAGGGCGCCCGGTGCGCAGGGGCCGTACGGACCATGGCATGAGGTCGTCGAGCAGCGGGATGCCGTCGTCCCCGCCGGCTCCGGCGCCCGCCCGTGCTGCCACCGTGTCGTCCTCCCCGTCGCCACGTCCGCCGCCCCAGGCATCGTAACGGCGCGTCGTGTGCGGTCAGTGCGCTTCGACCGTCACCGAGAACGAGAACCTGTCCCCCCGGTACCGGATCTGTGCCACATCCACCACCCGGCCGCTCTCGTCGTACGTCACCCCTGTGTAGAAGAGGATCGGGCTGAGCAGCGGGACCTGGAGGAGCTCGGCGGTGGCCGGGTCGGCGAGCCGCGCCTCGACCGTGTCCGTGATCCGCGCGATCCGGACGCCGACGCGGTCGCGCAACACCTTGGTCATCGGCCAGCGTTCGAGATCGGCGGCATCGAGCCGGGCCGCGACCTCGGGATGCACCGTGTTCTCCGCCCAGTTGGTGGGCTCGCCGGTGTCGCCGTCGCAGCGCAGCCGCCGGTAGCCGACCACGTCCGTACAGCCCGGGAAGTACTCGGCGAGATCGCAGGGCAGGGCGAGCGGGCCATGGCCGAGGACCGTGGTGCGCTCGCCCGACTGCTGGGCGACGATCGCATCGATCGAGCCGAGCAGCCGGACCGGCGAGGCCCGGCGGGCCCGCGGCTCGATGAAGGTGCCGCGCCGCCGGTGCCTGCTGATCAGCCCCTCCGTCTCCAGCTCCTTGAGCGCCTGCCGCATCGTGAGGACGCTGACGCCGTAGTGTGCGGCGAGCTGCTCCTCGGTCGGCAGCCGCAGCGAGGCGTCCTGGGCGCGACCGAGTATGGACGCGCGCAGGGACTGCGAGACCTGGTACCACAGCGGCAGTTTGCGGTTCAGGACCAGCGAGTCGGGGGCGAAGGCCGTCACCTGGGGCATCTGGGGCAGTTGAGGCACCTGGGTCACCTGGACTCTCCGTACTGCGACACTGCGGACGCGACGAGCGGGGGCCGGGAAGCGGCGGCTTCGCCTATGGCCGGAAGTTGCGTTCGAGACCCTGCCACACGTCGTCGTACCCGCGCTGCAGGTGGTCGGCGGTCGACGCCTGTCCGGTCGCCGTGACCGGCCAGCGGGTCTCGAACATGAAGGCAAGACCGTCGTCGATCTTCTGCGGCTTCAGCTCCGCCGCGCTCGCCCGGTCGAAGGTCTCCCGGTCCGGGCCGTGCGCCGACATCATGTTGTGGAGCGAGCCGCCGCCCGGCACGAAGCCGCCCCTGCCGGCCGTCTTCGCGTCGTACGCCCCCTCGATCAGCCCCATGTACTCGCTCATCACATTGCGGTGGAAGTACGGCGGCCGGAACGTGTCCTCACCGACCAGCCAGCGCGGCGCGAAGACGACGAAATCCACACCGGCGAGACCGGGGGTGTCCGACGGCGAGGTCAGCACCGTGAAGATCGACGGGTCGGGGTGGTCGTAGCTGATGGAGCCGATCACATTGAAACGGTGCAGGTCGTAGACGTACGGGGTGTGGTTGCCGTGCCAGGCGACGACGTCGAGCGGCGAGTGGTCGTACGTCGCGGACCAGAGGTTGCCGCAGAATTTGTTGATCACCTGGACCGGGCGGTCCGCGTCCTCGTACGCGGCGACGGGAGCCAGGAAGTCCCGGGCGTTGGCAAGGCCGTTGGCGCCGATCGGGCCGAGGTCGGGGAGTGCGAACGGCTGCCCGTAGTTCTCGCAGACATAGCCGCGGGCGGAGTCGTCGAGGAGTTCCACACGGAAGCGGACACCCCGGGGGATCAGCGCGATGTGGCCGGGTTCGGCGCGCAGCAGGCCCAGTTCGGTACGGAGCAGCAGGCCGCCCCGCTCGGGGACGATGAGCAGTTCGCCGTCGGAGTCGCTGAACACCCGGTCGGTCATGGCCGTGTTGGCGTGGTAGAGGTGCACGGCCATGCCGGTGCGCTGGGTGGCGTCGCCGTTGCCGCCGAGGGTCCACAGCCCTGCCAGGAAGTCCGTGCCGGGCGCGGGATCGGGGAGCGGGTCCCAGCGCAGCCGGTTCGGATCGGGGACGGACTCGGTGAAGGGGGCGGTGCGCACCGCACCGTTGTCGATCCGGACGAACGGCGGGTGGGCGGCCGAGGGGCGGATCCGGTAGAGCCAGGAACGGCGGTTATGGGCGCGCGGTTCGGTGAAGGCCGAGCCGCTCAGCTGCTCGGCGTAGAGGCCGAGGGGTGCTCGCTGCGGCGAGTTGCGGCCGTGCGGCAGCGCCCCCGGGACCGCCTCGGAGCTGTGCTCATTGCCGAAACCGGCGGAGTGCGCAAGCGCTTCCGCCGTCTTCCTCGCCTGCTCGATGCCGCCCATGCCGCGCTCCCGGTGCCGAAGAAATCCTATGGGACACCGTAGGAATTAGAACGGGGCACGTCAACGGGGCAGGGCGGTGGCGCGTCGCGGATCCGGTGCGGGGCCGTGACGGAAATCTTTTGATCCGTCGCGCAGAAGAGGGTTCCAAAAGTTGAACAATGCTCTACTCTCCGGCATATGTCGTGGACACGAAGACTTCTGGTGGTCCTGGTGGCACTGGCCGCCGCACTCCTCGCGGCCCCGGCCGCCCAGGCGCACGAGGAACGGCCGGTCACCCTGCCCGACGGTTCCGGCAGCGTCCCGGTCTACCGCACCGGCGAACCCGATCTGCTGGTCTGCAAGAGCGACCGCGCCGACTTCGAACGCCGGATATCCGGCTTCCCGGCGAAGCTCCGGGCACGCAACCTCGAACTCTTCGACCGGTGCCGGAAGTCCGGGTACCGCCATCTGCAACAGGCCGTCGACGAGGTCGGCAGACCGGGCATGACCATCGCGATCCTGCCCGGCCTGTACGAGGAGGAGCCCTCGCTGCCCAGTCCGACGGGGGAGTGCGCGAGGCTCAAGGCGCCCAACTCGCAGCTCGGCTACCAGATCCTGTCGTACGCGCAGCAGAAGCAGTGTCCGCACAACCAGAACCTGGTGGCGATCCTCGGCAAGAAGCAGCTCCAGATCGAGGGGACCGGCGCGGAGCGCACCGACGTCGTCATCGACGCCAAGTACCGGAAACTCAACGCGATCCGCTCGGACGGCTCCGACGGCATCTACTTCAAGAACTTCACCGCCCAGCGCACGACATTCAACTCGCTGTATGTGCTGGCCCAGGACGGCTTCGTCATCGACGACGTCCTCACCCGGTGGAACGACGAGTACGGCTTCCTCACCTTCGCCAGTGACCACGGGCTGTACAAGAACTGCGAGTCGTACGGCAACGGCGACTCCGGCATCTACCCCGGCAGCGCGTCGGACATCAATGACGGGTACGGCTACGACGTGCCGCGCTACTCGATCGAGATCACCGGCTGCCGCAGCCACCACAACATGGTCGGCTACTCCGGCACCGCGGGCGACTCGGTCCACGTCCACGACAACGAGTTCGACCACAACATGGGCGGCGCCTCGATGGACAGCGCCTTCCCCGGCCACCCCGGACTCCCGCAGAACCACGCACGCTTCGAACGCAACCTGATCCACGACAACAACGCCGACTACTACCCGTACGTCGCCGACGGAACCTGCGCCAAACCGCCCGTCGAACGCGGCTACGAGGACGGCGTCGTCTGCCCGCAGATCTCCATGCCGCCGGGCACCGGCATCATCACCGCGGGCGGCAACTGGAACATCTACGAGAACAACTGGATCTACGGACAGCGGCGCGCCGCCTTCTTCCTGAGCGCCGTCCCCGCCTTCATCCGCGGCGAGAACGCCCTCGCGAAGCAGGCCGACACCTCGCACCACAACCGGTACGCGGGCAATCACCTCGGCACGGACAAGGCGGGCCGCTCCCGGCCCAACCGCACCGATGTGTGGTGGGACGGCCAGGGCGACAGCAACTGCTGGCAGTCGGACACCGGACCGTCCACACCGCGCTCGCTGCCCGCGTGCGGGGCGGCGCGCGGCGCGGTCTCCGTCCGCACCGACCGGCTGGTGGGCGAACCGGTCAAACTTGCCCAACTGCTGGTCTGTGCCGACTACAACGTGCAGGCGCGGCGGCTGCCGGCCGGCTGCGACTGGTACGGCGCACGCGGCATCGAGCGCATCGAGGTGCAGATCGCGCTGGGTGTCGCTCTGGTGCTCGCACTGGTCGGCGGGGTGCTCTGGTGGCGCCGCCTGCGGCACAGCCGGCTCGCCACAGCGGCCACCCTGCTCGGCGCGATCGGCCTCGGGCTGGATGTGGCCGGTGCGACGACGGGCCTCGCGTCCTCCTATCTGCCTGCGGTGGCGCTGCTGCTGACCGGGGCGTGGTGGACCGCCATCGGACTCGTCCTGCGCGGCGAGCGGCCCGGACTGGGCTGGACCACGATGGTGCTGGGCGCCCTGACCCTGCTCGACGCCTTCGACAAGGCCGTCCTGATGATCCCGTGGATCCCGATCGGCCCGGCCTGGGTACGCGGTCTCCTCGGCGTCATCTGGGTGGTGTGGGCGGTGGCGGCTTCGGCGCGGCACGGGGAACGGGCGGTACGGAAGAAGGCGGACCCGGGGCCGGACGCGGACGCGAACGCGAACGCCGATGCGGCGGACACGCAGGGCGACGACCGGGCGGGTGCCGGTGCGGGCGTGGGAAGGAATTCGGGCCACGGCGCGGGCTCCGGACACGGTGCGGATTCAGGGTCCGGATCGGCGGGTTCCGGGCCGGACACGCATTCCGGGTCCCACCGGGGCTCCGGACCGGACGGGGACTGATCATGAGGCGATCTCCCCGCCCGCTGCGACTCAACAGGCTCACGCCGCTCACGCCGCTCACGTCGCGCACGGCGTTCCCCCGGCTCGCCGTCGCCCTTCTCACCGCAGGCGCCCTCGTGTGCGGTGCGACTGCCTGCGGTGGGCGGCCCACCACCCACCACAGGCCCGGCACCAGCCATGAACAGGCCGGCGGCAGCGTCGGCCGGCTCCTCACCGCGGACGACGGATCCGGGCACCGGCTCCGCCAGGTCGAGGCCAAGGGCGCACCCGCGGTGACCGTCGCCGTACGGCCGGACTCCGAGGACGGGTGGAACGTCCATCTCTCCGTACGGAACTTCAGATTCAGCCCGGACAGTGTCGGCGGCGCGGCGCTCCTCGGGCGCGGCCACGCCCGGCTCTTCCTCGACGGCCACCCCCTGGCCCGGCTCTACGGCCCCTGGTACCACCTCCCCGGCTCCCTCGTCCGCGACGCGGGCGGCGGCCGCACCCTCACGGCCCGGCTGTACGCCGACGATCACACCGCCTGGGCAATGCACTCCACACCGATCCAGGCCACCACGCCTCTCACCACCACTCCTTCCGCCGGCACCCCCGCCGAGCCCCGCCCCGACCGGACTCTGGAGATCGTCATCTCTCACGGCAAGGTCAGCCCCGCCCCCGGCCGCACCGAGCTCAGGAAGGGGCAGCGCATCGAGCTGCGCGTCCGCACCGACCGCGCCGACACCCTCCATGTCCACGGCTACGACAAGGAAGCGCGCCTGCCCGCCGGACGGACCACCACCCTCACTCTCACCGCCGACCGCACCGGGCTCTTCGAGGTCGAGTCCCACGAGTCCGATCTGCTCCTGACCCAGCTCGTCGTACGGTGAGCGTCCTCGCCCATGGCATCGGCTCCCGGCACGACCTGCCGCTGTCCCCCTTCTACGCGTTCGCCGGTGCCTTCGCCGCGCTCTTCGTCTCCTTCCTCGCGCTCGGCCTGCTCTGGCCCGCCTCCCGATTCCGGGGCGACCGGGCGGGCCGCCCGCTTCCGGTCCCTCTTCAGCGCCTCGCCGACGCCCGCCCCACCCGTATCGCCGCGCGCGCCCTCGGCCTGGCCGCCGCCCTGTTCGTCCTCCTCCATCTCCTCCTCGGCCCGGACGGTCCGGAGCGCAACCCGGCCGCGGGCGCCGTCTACGTGCTCCTCTGGGTCGGGCTCGTCCCCGCCTCGCTCCTCCTCGGTCCCGTCTGGCGACTCCTCAACCCCCTGCGCACGCTCCACCTCCTCGTCTGCCGTGCGCTGGCCCGCGACCCGGCCGCGGGCCGCCCCCTTCCCGCACAGCTCGGTCTGTGGCCCGCCGCGGCCGGACTCCTCGCCTTCACCTGGCTCGAACTCGTCGCCCCCGACCCCGCATCGTCCACTGCCCTCCTTCTCTTCCTCATGCTGTACGGCGCTGTCCACCTCGCGGGCGCCGCCCGCCACGGCGCCCGCTGGTTCGACCACGCCGACGCCTTCGAGGTCTACTCCGGCCTGCTCGCCCGGCTCTCCCCCCTCGGCCGCCGGCCTGCCGACCGCCGTCTCGTCCTGCGCTCCCCGTTCAACGGACTCGACGCCACCCCGCAGACCTCCGGTCTCGTCGCCACCGTCTGCGTCATGCTCGGCTCCACCGCCTACGACGGCTTCTCCGACGCCCCCTCCTGGATCACCGCCGTCCAGACCTCACCCCTGGGCCGCACCACCGCGGCCACGCTCGGGCTGCTCGCCGCCGTCGCCCTCGTCGCCACCCTCTATGCCCTCTGCGCCGGTGCCACCCGGCTGATCTCCGGTCAACTCCGCCACCCCCTCACCGTCTTCGCGCACTCGCTCGTCCCGATCGCCCTCGGCTATCTCGTCGCCCACTACTTCACACTCTTCGTGACCGAAGGCCCGCGCACAGTCATGGTGGCACTCGGCGCTGACAATCCGGTCCCGCCCGAACCGCCCCTGGGCCCCGGCGGCATCGCCACGCTCCAGGTCGCCGCGATCGTCGTCGGGCACATCCTCGGCGTCGTCGCCGCCCACGACCGGTCCGTGCGCCTCTTCCCGCCCGCCCGCGCCGTCGCGGGGCAGCTTCCCCTGCTGGCCCTGATGATCGCGTACACCGTCGGCGGGCTGACCCTGCTCCTCGCCTGACCGCAGGTGCGCACCCGCCCGTCCCGCAGAGGAGAGTCACGGCATCATGGAGCCCGTGCCCCATGCGAATACGAACCTCCGCCGCGCCCCCGTGCAGCAGCGCAGCGCCGAGCGCCTCGCCCGGATACTCGACGCCTGCGCCGAACTCCTCGACGAGACCGGTTACGAGCAGCTGTCCACCCGGGCCGTCGCCGCCCGCGCGGAAGTCCCGATCGGCTCCGTCTACCGGTTCTTCTCCAACAAGCGCGCCCTCGCCGACGCCCTGGCCCGGCGCAACCTGGACAGTTACGCGGAGCGCATCACCGGTCGCCTGACCGCCATCCCGGCCGCCGACTGGCGCAGCGCCATCGACGCCGTGCTCGACGAATACCTGGCGATGAAGCGCTCCGTCCCCGGTTTCGCCCTCGTCGACTTCGGCGCCCCGGCCCCCGTGGACGACCCGGCCTCCGACGCCAATCGCCGCGTCGCGGAGCGCCTTGCCCGGCTGCTCTCCGGTCATCTGGGGCGCACCGCCGACGAGGATCTGCTCCGGACGATCCTGGTCTGCGTCGAAGCCGCCGATGCGCTCCTCCAACTCGCCTTCCGCACCGACCCGTCGGGCGATCCGGCGATCGTCGCGGAGACCCGCGTCCTGATCCAGGCGTATCTGGCCCGGATCCTGGACTGAACCCGGCACCGCACCTCACCGCGCGGGACGACACGGGTCCGCGCCGCAGGGAACCGGACCGCATCTCCCCGCACCTCGCGAAAACGCCCGGGCGCTGGGCAAGCCGGGTCTCCGGACACCCCGAGGCCAAGGGCGAACTGCCCATCGCCGCCCTCGCCGAGGAGATCGAGATCCCGGGGGAGGACCGGATCCGCGCCCTGATCGTCCTCGCCGCCAACCCCGTGCTCAACGGCATCCCCGTCGCGGTGGCGCCCAGCGCGTCACCTGGCCACTGACCTGGGGTTTTGCTCGTATTGCTCGCATGTCAACGTCTTGTTAAGGCTGCGAGTCGCGCCCTAACGTCATCCACACCGCCGACCCCGGCGGGAGTTCAAGGGTGAACGATAGGTATCCCACATGCTGACAATCCTCGGCTTTGCCATGATTGCGACCTTCCTGGTCCTGATCATGATGAAGAAGATGTCGCCGATCGCGGCGCTGGTCCTGATCCCCGCACTTTTCTGTGTCGCCGTCGGGCAGGGCGCCAAGCTCGGTGACTATGTGATCGACGGCGTGGGCAACCTCGCGCCGACCGCCGCGATGCTGATGTTCGCCATCGTCTACTTCGGTGTGATGATCGACGTCGGCCTCTTCGACCCGATCGTCCGCGGCATTCTGCGCTTCTGCAAGGCCGACCCGATGCGGATCGTCGTCGGTACGGCGGTGCTCGCCGCGATCGTCTCGCTGGACGGCGACGGCTCCACCACCTTCATGATCACCGTCTCGGCGATGTATCCGCTCTACAAGCGCCTCAAGATGAGCCTGGTCGTGATGACCGGTGTCGCCGCCACGGCCAACGGCGTCATGAACACCCTGCCCTGGGGCGGCCCCACCGCCCGCGCCGCCACCGCCCTGAAGCTGGACGCGGGCGACATCTTCGTCCCGATGATTCCGGCCCTCGGCGTCGGACTGCTTGCGGTCATCCTCCTGGCCGTCGTCCTCGGCCGGCGCGAGCGCAAGCGGCTGGGCACCCTCACCCTCGACGAGGCCATCGTCCAGGAGCCCGAGACGGTTCTCGTCGGTGCAGGCGCCGGAGCCGGTGCAGGCGGCGGCAGCGACCGTACCCGCAAGAACTCCGGCGGAGCCGGTACGGGCACGGACGCCGAGCACACGGCGGCAGCGGCGCACGACGGCAAAGCGGACGACGACGAGGGCTTCAAGGGCCTCGACCCGAACCGTGCCACCCTGCGGCCCAAGCTCTACTGGTTCAACGCCGGTCTCACCATCGCCCTCCTCACCGCGATGATCATGGAACTGATGCCGATCCCGGTGCTCTTCCTGCTCGGCGCGGCCCTCGCCCTCACCGTCAACTTCCCCCACATGCCCGACCAGCGGGCCCGTATCGCGGCCCACGCCGACAACGTCCTCAACGTCTCCGGCATGGTCTTCGCCGCCGCCGTCTTCACCGGCGTGCTCTCCGGCACCGGCATGGTCGAGCACATGGCGGACTGGCTCGTCGGCGCGATCCCGGACGGCATGGGCCCGCACATGGCGATCGTCACCGGCATCCTGAGCATTCCGCTCACGTACTTCATGTCCAACGACGGCTTCTACTTCGGCATCGTCCCCGTGCTCGCCGAAGCCGGCGCCGCCCACGGTGTCTCCCCGCTGGAGATCGCCCGCGCCTCCCTGATCGGCCAGCCGCTCCACATGTCGTCCCCGCTGGTCCCCGCCGTCTACGTCCTCGTCGGCATGGCGAAGGTCGAGTTCGGCGACCACACCCGGTTCACCGTCAAGTGGGCCGCGCTCACCTCACTGGTGGTGCTCTGCGCCGGACTCCTCTTCGGGATCATCTGACCCATGGACCACACGGAAGGGCCCGCCGTCTCCTACCGGGCTCTTTCGCTCGGTGCGGACGAACGCGGTCTTCGACCACCACGGCCGCCGGATCTGCCCCCTGCCGAAGGAGATTTTGGGGCTCGGCCTCTGAGCCGTACCGCTCCAGGGCCTTGCTTTCGGGAAAGGCTCTGGAGCGGACGTTGACCTCAAGCCGGGTCGAGGTCGTACGTTCCTTCCATGAGCATGGAAGCCACCGCGTGGACGCAGCTCCACAACGTCATGAACGCGCAGCAGGACCGACGCCCCTTCGACCGAGCCACTCTGCGGCGCATCGCCGCGTTCGCCCGACCGCACCGGCGGCGGGTCGCCCTGTTCCTGCTGCTCAGTGTCGCCACGGCACTGCTCGCGGTCGCCACCCCCGTCCTCGCCGGCCGCGTCGTGAACGCGATCGTGACCGGCAAGGAGGAGGGGACCGTCACGCGGCTGGCCGTGCTCATCGCCGTGATCGCCGTCGCGGAGGCGGGACTCGGGCTGGTCAGCCGCTGGCTCTCGGCCACCCTCGGCGAGGGACTGATCCTCGACCTGCGCACCGCCGTCTTCGACCACGTCCAGCGCATGCCGATCGCGTTCTTCACCCGCACCCGCACCGGCGCGCTCGTCAGCCGCCTCAACAACGACGTCATCGGCGCCCAGCGCGCCTTCAGCAACACCCTGTCCGGCGTCGTCAGCAATGTCGTCACGCTGCTGCTCACCCTCGGCGTCATGCTCAGCATCTCCTGGCAGATCACCGCACTCGCGCTGGTGCTGCTGCCCGTGTTCGTACTGCCCGCACGCCGGATGGGCACGCGGATGGCGAGGCTCCAGCGCGAAGCCGCCGCCCACAACGCGGCGATGGGCACCCGGATGACCGAGCGCTTCTCCGCACCCGGCGCCACGCTCATCAAGCTCTTCGGGCGGCCCGCCGACGAGTCCACCGAATTCGCCGCCAGGGCGGGCAGAGTGCGCGACATCGGTGTCCGTACGGCCATGGCCCAGTCCGCGTTCATCACGGCTCTTACCCTTGTATCGGCGCTGGCACTTGCCCTGGTCTACGGGCTCGGCGGGTTCTACGCGCTGCGCGGGCAGCTGGACGCGGGCGCTGTCGTCGCCCTGGCCCTGCTGCTGACCCGGCTGTACGCGCCGCTCACCGCACTCGCCGGGGCACGCGTCGAGGTGATGAGCGCGCTCGTCAGCTTCGAGCGGGTCTTCGAGGTCCTCGACCTCAAGCCCCTGATCGAGGAGAAGCCCGATGCGCGGACGGTCCCGGAAGGTCCGGTCTCCGTGGAGTTCGACGCCGTGCGCTTCGGCTACCCGTCCGCCGACAAGGTCTCCCTCGCCTCGCTGGAAGACGTCGCCACCCTGGACACCCGCGGCGGCGCCGAGGTGCTGCGCGGGGTCTCGTTCCGCGCCGAACCGGGCCAGACGGTGGCCCTCGTCGGATCGTCCGGCGCGGGCAAGTCGACCATCGCGCAGCTGCTGCCCCGGCTGTACGACACGGACGAGGGCGCCGTACGCATCGGCGGCATCGACGTACGCGACCTGTCGGCCGACACCCTCCGTGACACACTCGGCATGGTCACCCAGGACGGCCACCTCTTCCACGAGTCGGTCCGAGCCAACCTTCTCCTCGCCCGCCCCGAAGCCACCGAGGAGGACCTCTGGGACGCCCTGCGCCGCTCACGGCTGGACGGACTGGTCGCCTCGCTGCCCGACGGACTCGACACCGTCGTCGGTGAACGCGGCTACCGGCTCTCCGGCGGCGAACGCCAACGGCTGACCATCGCCCGGCTGCTGCTGGCCCGCCAGCGCGTCGTCATTCTCGACGAGGCCACCGCCCACCTGGACAACACCTCCGAAGCGGCCGTCCAGGAAGCCCTCGTGGAGGCGCTCGAAGGACGCACCGCGGTGGTGATCGCCCACCGGCTCTCCACCGTACGGGCGGCGGACCTCATCCTCGTCGTGGAGGACGGCCGGATCGTGGAACGCGGCACCCACCAGGAGCTGCTGGCGGCCGGTGGCCGGTACGAGGAGCTGTACCGCACCCAGTTCGAGCGCCCTGGCACCGAGCCCGCCGGTCTGGGCTGACCACCGCTGAGTCAGCCGCTCGTCCAGTCCGTCCCACGGGCCTGCTCCACCGCGAACGCCCCCGCCGGATAGGGGAGTTCGGCCGCCAGTACCGCTGCCCGGTCGAACTCCTCGCGCGCCTCCCGCTCGCGGCCCAGCGCCGCGAGCGCCGCCGCATGCACCGTACGCACCTCGGTCAACGACAGCCGTTCGCCGACCTCCTCGGCGCGTACGGTCTCCGCCGCCGCCAGCCGCAGCGCCTGCTCAGGCTGTCCCGACAGCAGCTCCGCCCAGGACAGCAACGCGGCCGAGCCGGGGCCGCTCCCGCCGGTCAGCAGGGCGAGGGCCTCCTGCGGGCGGCCCTCGCGCAGCAGGAGCTCCGCCTGCGCCGCCCGTACCGCGTGCACCGCCTGCCGGTCGCCCTGCGCCTCGGCCACCTCCCCGGCACGGGCCAGCAGCTCCGCCGCGCCCGACTCACCGGCGCCGATCCGGACCCGGGCCAGCGCGGCCAGGGCGTACGGGGTGCACCACGCGGCTTGCCCGCCGGTCTCCCGTACCGCCGCCTCCGCATGTTCCCGCGCCTTGCCGAACTCCCGTAGTGACAGATGCAGTTCGGCGAGGCTCGCCCGCTCGAAGGCGACTGCCGTCGGATCCCCGGTGTGCTCGGCGAGCCGCAGCGCCCGCTGCCCGGAGGCCACCGCCTCGGCGAGCCGGCCCGACCGCCGGGCATGCTCGCGAAGTACGGAGAGGACGGTGGCCAGCAACTCCTGGTCGCCGTACGCCTCGGCGTGCGACAGTGCCAGATCGGCCGCCGGACGGGCCTGCGCGAACCGGCCCGCGAGCCCGAGCGAGGCCGCCTGCATCCCGAGGGCGCGGGCCAGCAGACCCCGGCGTTCGCTGCCCGGTATGGCGTCCGCGGCTTCCTGCGCGGTACAGGCCGCGGCGTGTGCCGCCTCGTACCGGCCGGTCACGAACCGCAGCACCGCCGCCGCCAGATGGTGGGTCGCGGCGGCCAGCGGCGGGGTGCGCGGACCGGGCGGATAGGTACGCAGCAGATCCTCGCCCTCGTCGGTCCCGCGGTACTTCACCAGCACCTCGGTCAGCCGGGCGGCGGCCAGCACCTGTCCGTCCTCGTCGCCGCGCCGCACCATGTCGTCGAGTGCCTCGCGCAGCACCGCCGCCGCCTCCTGGTAGCGGGCCATCCGGCGCAGGACGGCGCCGCGGTCGATCCTCGTCTGCGCCGCATCGGCGGCCAGCGCGTCGAGCCGGGCGGTCAGTTCGGCGTAGTAGCGGTCCGCGGTGTCGTTCGCGCACAGGGCTGCCGCCCGCTCGGCCGCCTGCCGCAGATAGTGGGCGGCCCGGGGGTCGTCGGCGCGGGTGAGGTGTGAGGCGAGGGTGTCGACGGCGTCCGGCCTGCGCCGCAGCACCGCCTCCGCGTAGGCCGAGTGCAGCTGCCGGCGGCGGGCCGCGGACAGCCCGTCGTAGCAGGTCAGCCGGACCAGTGGGTGCCGGAAAGCGAGCCCGGGCAGCGATCGTCCGCCGACCACCACGGTCCGTTCCGTCATCACCGACGCCGCGACCGCCGCGTCCACGGCATCCGTCGCCTCGGCGGACGACAACGGCGGATGCAGCCCGTGCTCGGCGACGTCGAGAACCTCGGACAGTGCTGCGCCGCCGCCCGCCACGGAGACCGCCTCCACGACCCGCCGCGCCGCGGGTCCCAGCCGCGCCAACCGGGCCGCCACCAGCTGCCGTACGCCCTCCGGGGCGCTGAGCCGCGCCGGGTCGGCGCCCTCGTGGACCGTACGGGCCAGCTCCAGGGCGAAGAGCGGGTTGCCGAGTGACAGCTCCCAGACCCGGTCCGCATCGGCCCTGGCCCCCACGTCCCGGGCGACCGCCAGGCACGCGTCACGGTTCAGGCGTCCCAACTCCACGGAATGGGCCAGGCCTTGACGCAACAGTGTGTCCAGCACGGTGCGCCGGGGATCCGCCGCCGTCAGTTCCTCCGCGCGGTACGTCACGGCGAACCGCCAGTTTGTGCGCGTGGCCACCGCGCGCCGGGCCAGATGGCTGAGCAGCTGGTACGTCCCCGTGTCGGCGGCATGCAGGTCGTCCAGCACGAGCAGCACGGGCGCGGTCGCCGCCAGATCGCCCAGCAGTCCGGCCGCCGCCCGGAACAACCGGTCGCGCTCCTCCTCGGGGCTGCGTTCCGTGCCCACCTGGATCTGGCCCAACGAGGGCAGCAGCGAAGCGAGTTCGGGGTACTCGCCGCCGATTCCGGCCCGGTCGGCGGGTGGCCGGTCGGCGAGCCAGGCATCCAGCGCCTCGACGAAGGCGCCGTAGGGTGTGTGGCCCTCCGCGTCGTGGCCCGCGCCCCACAGCACGGTGGTCCCGGCCTCGGCCGCCCGCCGGGCCGCCTCCGCCGTGAGATGGGTCTTGCCGACGCCCGCCTCGCCGCCGACCAGGCATACCGGCGGGCCGTCCGTGGCGAGCAGCAGCTCCAGGTCGGTGTCCCGGCCGCGCAGCGGGGCCGCGGGCGGTGCGCGGAGAGCTGCGGGCAGGACCGGGGCCGCTGCCGCGCCCACCACCGTGGCCGTCGAGTCGAGGGCCAGGAGGTGGAGTTGCTCCGTTGTCGGGCTCGGGCGCACTCCCAGCTCGGCGTCCAGCGCCTCACGGCACACGTGGTACTGGCGCACCGCCTGCCGGCGCAGCCCTTGCCGCAGATACGCGTCGATGAGTACCCGATGAGCCCGCTCCTGGGCGGGCGCCGACGCCAGGACCCGCTGCGCGGCATCCGTGGCCGGTTCCGTCTCGCCGTCCGCGAGATACGCCTCCGCCAGGGCCAGCTGCACCCGCTCGCAGAGTTCCGAGAGGCGCTCGCGCCGGGTCTCGGCCCAGGGTGCGTAGCGGTCCTCGGGCAGCAGCTCACCGGTGAATGCCGCGACCGCCGCGGCCAGTTCGGCCGTACCGCCCCTGACGAGCGCGCGCTCGGCCAGGGTCTCGGCGTGGTCCACGTCGATCCACACCATCCGGGGATCCAGCGACAGGAGAGCCCCCTCGCCGGTCAGATACGACGACGCGGCGCGCGGCACGAGCTCGGGCTCGATGGCCCGCCGCGCCGCGTGCAGCGCGACCCGCAGGCTGCCCAGCGCGGACTGCGGATCGGCGTCCGGCCAGCAGATCTCCATCGCCTGCTCGCGGTGGAGGCGGTGTCCCGGGGAAACGGCGAGGAGTTTCACGAGGGCGCGCGCGCTCGGCCGTGGCCAGCGCTCGGCAAGCGGCGCGCCTCCGTCGCGTTCTATCCGGAACCCGCCGAAAAGGTGCACACGCAGCAACGGGGGTATGTCCGGGGGCGGCTCGCCGTGGCCGGCGGTGTGCGCTGCGTTCATCAGGAAGTCACTGTAACCGCCGCTCCGGGGCAGCCCGAAGACCCCCGCGCCACCGTGCGCGGGGGTCTCCAAGGCCGGAATCTCCGGGGATCCCCAGGTCAGGACAGGCTGATCGAGTCCACCGTCAGTCCGTGCAGCTGGTTGCTCTGCAGGAGGTAGCGTCCGCCCGCGAGTTCGATCGTACGGTCGTACCCGGTCTGGTCCGCGCCGAGGCCGATGATCTCGTCGACGCCGTCACCGTCGAGGTCAGCCGCCACGGTGTTCTGGACCGCGTATTTGTTGATCTTGGCCAGGTGGTCCGGGTAGTTGTGGCCCGCGGTGAGGACCGCCGGGTCCCAGAGGTAGATCGCGGCCTCCGTGCCGCCCACGATCAGCCGTCTGCCGCCGGGGCCCGTTCCGAACTCGGCCTGGTGCAGAGTCGGCAGGGTGTACATGCTGTACTCCTTGTCGCCGCCCGCGTAGGTGCGCAGCGCGGCCGTGCTCGCCAGGACTGCTCCCTCCTCGCCCGTGAACCAGTTGCCGGTGGTCCAGGCCCCGCCGCCGGGTGCGGTGTGGACGACCTTCCCGGTCCGCGCATCACGGAACTCGATCAGTGTGATCCAGCGGTTGCCCTCCCTGACGATCCACGAGTGCACGACAGCGTGCCCGTCCGCGTAGGGGATCCCCGGGTCGGCGAAGACACCGTGGTACAGCTCCGCGGCGTAGATCCTGGTGTCGGGGTCGCCGGTCCACTTCGGATCGGCGGTCCAGAGCACCTTGCCGGACTTCGCGTCCAGCGCCATGCCGTTGACGACCGACGTGTCGGCGTTGAGGGCCCCGACCGTGCTGTACGAGGCGAAGACCCGGCCCTCGGTCACCGCCAGGTCGGAGAAGACCACTCCCGCGCCTTCGGGGGCGTACGACCAGAGCTGCTTTCCGTTGCCCTGGTACACGCGGACCGCGTCCGTCGGTACGAGCACCTCGTCGGCGCCGTCGTGGTTCACGTCGGCGACGGCCACCGAGCGGACGAACTGTCCCTTGCCGTCAATGGTCCGCAGGACCCGGCCCGTGTGCGCGTCGACGATCACGGTCGCGGAGTCCGCCGCGACGACCAGCTCGTCCCGCCTGCCGTCGCCGTCCGTGTCGGCCCGCACGATCTCGCCGTGCACCGCCCCGGGCAGGGTGGTCCTCCACAGCACCTCAGGCTTGCCCGCCGCCATCGACGGACCGTCATACGCCCACAGGCCGTGCGACTGGCCGCCCGTCACGACGTCCTTCTTCCTGTCGCCGTTCACGTCCACGGCAACCGCCGCGGTCAGATCGCCGTGGAGCGGGGTGAGCGACGCCTGGCGGCCACCGCTCAGCCGGTAGCTGCGGATGTTCTGGTCGTTGTCGACCGTCCGCACCCGCCACTCGCCGTCCTCGCGATACGGCTGGGCGTAGATCGGAGAAGCGACGGGGCCGCCCTGCTTCTCCCAGCTCACCTCGCCGTCGCGCCCGTCGATGGCCGCGAGCCTGCCGTAACGCGTACCACCCGGGTTGGCGGCCACATCCTTGTCCTGCATCGTGATGTACGAGGCGAGCAACTGCCCGTCGACGATCTTCAGGCCGAGTGCGGAGTCGCCGTCCCTGGAATTGGACTCGTCCCGCTTGACGGTCCGCGACCACAGCTCGGACGCGTCCCCGCCGTCCAGCGCGCGCACGGTCGAGGCGTTGACCCAGAGGTACTCGTCGAGCGTGTCCTCGCTGACCGCGTACTCCGGCTTGGAGTCGCCCTTCAGGTTGCCCACCTGCAGGCCGAGCGCGAGGGCGTTGACCCGGGTGTCGAGGGTGGTGCGAGCCCCCGTCGCCGGGTCGTACACGGCGAGCTGGTACTGCACACCGTCGCGGTAGTCCGCCTGCTCGACGGCGACGAGCCGCTTCCGCGCGGAGTCGTACGCCAGCTGCCGTGAGTAGAGCGTCCCGTCGCTCTGCCACTTCACCGTGCCGTCGGCGGTGTCCAGGACCAGAGTGTGGCCCTCGGCGGCCGCCGTCGCGGTCTTGCGCCTGTTCCAGGAGACGGCGAGCAGCCCGCCGCCGAGCGCCCTGGTCGAGCCCCAGCGCCCGTCGCGCTGCCCGGTCTCGTACGTCCATGTGTCGGTCGGCGTCAGCTTCCCGTCGGCGTACGAGAAGCGGAAGCCCTGCAGGGTCGCCCTGGCATCCTTGGGGGCGTTCAGGTTGGTGGACGGCTGGTCGCCGACGACGAGTGTGTCGCCGACCAGGGTGACCTGCTGCGCGTCCGCGAAGATCCTGGTCCAGACCGTCTTGCCGGTCTTTCCGTCGAGGACGGTCACGAACGTGCCTGTGGAGAGCCTCGATCCAGGCACGGTGAACGGCCGGTACGGCGAATTGCCCACGTCCGCGGTGAAGACGACGTCCGCCACGCCGTCGCCGGTGAGGTCGCCCGTCGTGTAGCCGCGGTCGGAGAAGTCGGCGGCCGGAGAGACGGCGTTGTAGCCCATGGTGATCCGGGCCGGGTAGGGCTCCACCTGCCAGCGGCGTGCGGGCCGGACCTGCCAGTCGGCGTACAGCGAGGCATTGTCCCGCTTCCACACCGTCGTGCCGTCGTCCGTCAGGCGGGTGACGGTGCCGGCACTGTGCACGGCGAGGTAGTCGCCGTGGCCGCCCGCCAGCTGTGTGGTGTCGGCCTGTCCCCGGTAGGTCTCCAGGTCGGAGCTTGCTTCGAGGGACAGGGTCCCGTCGGCCGACGTGTCGTCCGTGCCCTGCGGACTCTGCGACGACAGAGAGGAGTTGGATGTGGACTGCGGCGTGATCTGCTGATCGCCGGCGAACGAGTCGCCCTGGAGCCGCTTCTCCAGCCGGTCGGCCTGTGCGTCGGTGAGGATGCGGGGTCCGGCGCCGCCGCCGCTGTCGGCGTGTGCAGCGGGCGTGGCGGTCAGCGCCAGCCCGGCCGCGATCAGGGCGGAGGCGAGCCGGACGGTGCGCCGTGAAGTGGAGGTCATGACGTCGCCTTCGAGGAGATTCGGACGGCGGACTTGTCGGTGAGGACCGACTCGTTGAAGGAGTACTGCAGGGCGTCCGTACCGGCCTGGTTCTCGATGCCGATCGTCGCCTTCGCTCCCGTCTCGGGGGAGGCGGTGCCGATGGACTGGTACTGCAGGGTGATCGCACCGGTCGCCTCGTCGAAGAGAGCCTCGAAGGTGACGCGCTGCGAGGTGTCGGAGGCGAACGCGACGTTCTCCCAGACGATGGCGAATGTTCGCGCTCCGGCCGTACCGTTCGTCGCCGTCTTCACGCCCGCCTTGGCGTCGACCGTCAGGTCGTCCCAGAAGGCGGCGACGATGCCGTTCGGCTTGGTGGCGCCGGGCAGCGCCGTGTTGGCGTAGTCGCCAAGGCGCGGTTCCAGGAAGTTGACCAGGCCGTTGGTGGTGACACTGGCGTCGGTGTACTTCACGCCGTAGAAGGTGACGGGGAAGGGCAGTGACACCGTCTTGGCGTTCTCGTCACCGGAAAGCGCGACCTTGGTCCTGCCGCTGACCCAGTTGTACGTCGCAGGGGCGCAGCTGTTGCCTGCCGCGTCCGCACGGTTGGGCAGTGCGGCCTTCACGGTTTCGTCGTCGACCATGACCTTGGCGGTGAAGACGCCGTTGCAGAGCACCGGAGCGGCGGGCGTCGCGGTCAAGGAGAACGAGCCCTCGGCGACCGACGGGAAGCGGAAGGCGCCGTTCGAGTCACTGGTGACGGCTGCGAGCGGCGCGTCAGTGATCCGTACCGTGGCGCCCTTCAGCGGCTTGCCGGTGACATCCAGCACCGTGCCGGAGACGGCGTGCACGGGTACGGCGTCCAGCGCGAGGTTCTTGGTGACCTTCTCGCCGGTGGTGACGATGAAGCCGTCCTCGGTGGCGGACGCGTATCCGTATCCGCCCACGGCCAGGGTGTACGTGCCCGCGGTGAGGTTCAGCTTGTACGTGCCGTCGGCCGCGGTCGTCACGGAGCGCTTGGCGGTGCCCGCCTGCGCCCTGACCGTCGCACCGGAGACCGGCTTGCCGGTGGCCCTGTCGGTGACCGTACCCGCCACGGTGGCCGCGCTGCGCGGGGCCGCGTCGACGGAAGCGAGGATGTCGAGCTTGCCCTCGCCCCAGACGTTGTTCATGTCCGCCGTGCCACCGCAGTGCGTGTCGTCGACATCGACCGCGCCGTCGTTCAGGATCGCCCGGGTCTCGTCGATCCTCCCGATCAGCGAGGGAGCCGCCGACCACAGCAGGGCTGCCGCACCTGCGACATGGGGTGTCGCCATCGACGTGCCATCGAGGTTCCTGTACGTGTTCCCCGGCCAGGTGGACCGGACGTTCACGCCGGGCGCCGAGATGTTCGGCTTGGCGGAGCCGTCGACGAGCGACGGGCCGAAGCCGGAGAAGTCCGCGATCCTCCCGTTCACGTCGTAGGCGCCGACGCCGTACGACGGGGCCTGCGACCCCGGAGCATTGCTGGTCGAACAGGTCGTGCCGTCACCGTCGTTGCCCGCGGCGAACGCCTCGAAGATCCCGGCCGCGTTCCACGCCTCGACGATGTCCTGGTAGAAGGTCGTGTCACCGCCGCCCCAGGAGTTGTTGACGATGTCCGGTGCCATCTCGGGCTTCGGGTTCTGCCCATTGTGGTCGGTCGGCGCCAGGATCCACTGACCGGCGGCGAGCAGCGAGGAGTCCGAGCAGCTGCGGGACTCGCACCCCTTGGCGGCGATCCACTTGGCGCCGGGTGCGACGCCGACACCACCGGCGCCGACCATCGTGCCCATGGTGTGGGTGCCGTGTCCGTTGTTGTCGCAGGGGACACCGCCGGCGCACTGCCCGGTCGGGTCGTACCAGTTGTAGTCGTGGCTGAACGTGCCGTCGCCCAGGTTGCCCCGGTAGTTGCCGACCAGCGCCGGGTGGTCGTACTGCACACCCGAGTCGACGTTGGCGATGACGATGCCCTCGCCCCGGTCGTCGTACTGGGACCAGACCTGGTCCGCCTTGATGTCCTTGACACCCCATTCGGCGGCGGGGTCCGCGTCGGCCGCGGCGTCCGTCACCGGGTTCTGCTCGATCCTGTCGAGGTGGTACGTGCGCTCCTTGCGGATGCTCTTCACATCGGAGCGCTCGGCCAGCGCCGTGACGAGCTTCTCGTCGCCGGTCACCTTGAGCGCGTTGGCGATCCAGTACGACTGGTACCCGACCCGCTTCTTGTCGAGGAACGCCTGCAGGGGTGCCTGGCTGGACGCGGCCTTCTCGCGCAGCGCGGTGAAGGCGGACCTGGCCTTGTCCGCGTGGGTGCGCCTGCTCTCGGCGGCCGACAGGTCGGCCCGGGGCTTCAGCACGACGAAGAAGGTCGACTCCTTGCCGTGTTCGACGGTGTCGAGGACGGCGGAGTCGACCTTCGCGGTGACGGGACTCGCGTCCGTGGCGGGTTGCGCGAACGCGGGAGCGGGGCCGGTCAGTACGGCTGCGGCCGTCATCGCGGCCGCAGCCCACGCGGCGGTTCTACGCCGCGGGGATCGGGGCAGATGCATCGGAGTGCTCCTCCATGGCTGGTACGGGGGAGCCCGCCGCGCCCCTGCTGTCAGGGGGAAGCACGGGAGGGGCGGGCTGGTCCGGGACGCTAGGAGGAGGCCGTTACTGACGAATTACTGAACCGTGTGACGAGGGGGTGTCCGGCGGATCAGGGCCGGACAGGTCGCGGCCCCGGCCCTGATCCGCCGGCCCCCCCCCAACCTGCTGCTGGAGCCCGTCGGCGTCGTCGGGGCGATCACCCCGTGGAACTACCCGCTGCACCAGATCGTTGCCAAGGTGGCTCCCGCACTCGCCGCAGGCTGCACGATCGTGCTCAAGCCCGCCGAGGACACCCCGCTGACCGCGCAGCTCTTCGCCGAGGCCACCGAAAAGGCCGGCCTGCCCGCCGGTGTCTTCAACCTGGTCACCGGTCTCGGCCCGGTCGCCGGACAGGCCCTCGCCGCGAACGAGGACGTCGACCTGGTCTCCTTCACCGGTTCCACCGCCGTGGGCAAGCAGATCGGCGCCACCGCGGGCGGCGCGGTCAAGCGGGTCGCGCTGGAGCTCGGCGGAAAGTCCGCCAATGTCATCCTGCCCTCCGCCGATCTTGCCAAGGCCGTCAACGTCGGTGTCGCCAACGTGATGTCCAACTCCGGTCAGACGTGCAGCGCCTGGACCCGGATGCTCGTCGACGGCGAGCGGTACGAGGAGGCCGTCGCCCTCGCCGCCGCGGCCGTCGCCAAGTACGTGCCGGGGGAGCGGGTCGGTCCCGTCGTCAACGCGAAGCAGCAGGCCCGGGTGCGCGGTTACATCGAGAAGGGCATCGAGGAGGGCGCCCGCGTCGTCGCCGGCGGCCCGGAGGCGCCGCTCGCGACGGGGTTGTGAGCTGCTGTTGGTTTGCTGTGCTGAAGTGAGTGGTGGCGTGCGGGGGTGAGTCCTGTCGGGGGTTTGGTGGGGTGGGAACGGGGGTTCTGGGGCCGAATGGGTGACCTTGGCGGCTGCTGCTCGTTGGGCTGGACAGTGGGTGTCTGGCCTTGCGGGAGGGGGTGATGTGGTGGGTGGTGTGCGGGAGCTGGCCGTGTCCTTCGTGGTGCCGGGGCCTTGCGGGGTGGCGATCCGGGACCGGCTCAAGCACCTCACCTCCCAGGACGAGAAGGTGCTGCGGGCGGTCGGTGAGCAGCAGGGTGCGCTCGCTTCGCGTGATCTCAAGGCCCGCTGCGCGGACGGTCTGGAGCACAGTGCGGACGCCTGGGCGTCGCGTAAGCGGGACCTGACGCCGCTGTCGTCGTCGCGGATCGCCGGTGCGATCACCAAGGCCACGCATGATCAGTGGGCACTCGCGCGCCGTTGCCAGGCGGCGCACATCCAGAAGCTGGCAGCCGGGATCAAGACATTGCGGCATCGGCTGTCCCTCCCGGTCGGGGAGAAGGGCACCAAGCGGGCCGCGGGCGGCTATCGCTCCAGGAGTGAGTGGTTCCACAAGTCCCGCCGCCTCGCGGCACTGGAGGCGCGGCACGATGCCGCTGTCGGCGAGTGGCAGGCCGGACGGGTGCGGGTGGTGCGGGGCGGTAAACGTCTCCTGAACACCCGCCATCATCTCGCCCAGGCCGGGCTCACCGAGGAGCAGTGGCGGGAACGGTGGGAGGCGGGGCGCTGGTTTCTTGCTGCTGATGGTGAGTCGGGGAAGCGGTTCGGGAACGAGACGATCCGTGTCACCCCGGACGGCGTGGTCAGCATCAAGCTGCCTGCTCCGCTCGCGCACCTGGCCAACGCCGGGCACGGCCGGTACGTCCTCGCCTCCCGCATCGCGTTCGTACACCGGGGTGCGGAGTGGGGAGACCGCATCACCGCGAACCGGGCCGTCGCCTACCGCATCCACCTCGACGTGGACCGTGGCCGCTGGTACCTCGCCGCATCCTGGCAACGCCCCGTCGTGAAGACCATCGCGCTGGAGGCCGCCCGCGCCCGGGGCATGATCGGCGTCGACACCAATGCCGACCACTTCGCCGCCTACCGGCTCGACCGGCACGGCAACCCCATCGGCGACCCGCGCCGCTTCCCCTACGACCTGTCCGGAACCGCCGGTCACCGCCACGCACAGATCCGCCACGCCCTCACTCGGCTGATCAACTGGGCCAAGCAGGTCGGTGTCGCCGCGATCGGCATCGAAGACCTCGACTTCACCACCGAGAAGACCCGCGAGAAGCACGGCCGCAGGAAACGGTTCCGGCAGCTCATTTCCGGCATGCCGACCGGGAAACTCAAGGCCCGGCTGGTGTCGATGACCACCGAACAGGGCCTGAGCATTGTCGCGGTCGACCCCGCCTACACCTCCATGTGGGGCGCCCAGCACTGGCAGAAACCGCTGACCACCCCACGTCGAAAGATGTCCCGTCACGATGCCGCCGGTATCGCGATCGGACGACGCGCCCTCGGACACCCGATCCGGGATGGGGTATCCCCTGCTCGAACGGAGTTGAGAGCTTGGGGAAGGACGGCACCGCCCCCACACGACCAGAGCGATCGTGCGGGGCATCGGACCATCCAGGCCAGACCAGGTCACCGGGGGCGTGAGGGAACCCGCCCACCCGCCACGGACCGGCCCCCCGGAGAGCCGTCACCGAACGGGACGCGAAAGCGGGAACCCAGCGCATCCACACCGTTCGGGATGCGCCCAGTACGCAACAGTGGGTAGAAGGCTCACTCACGCACACTGGTTAGGAACGGTACTACGTCAGCCCCACCGTGTTCGCCGATGTCACCCCGGAGATGACCAACGCCCAGGAGGAGATCTTCGGCCCGGTCATTTCGATCCTGAAGTACGAGGACGAGGACGACGCCCTCCGGATCGCCAACGGCGCGGTATACGGGCTCGCGGGCGCCGTCTGGGCGGCCGACGACGCGGAGGCCGTCGCCTTCGCCCGCCGGATGGACATCGGGTAAGTCGACATCAACGGCGGCCGGTTCAACCCGCTCGCGCCGTTCGGCGGCTACAAGCAGTCCGGCGTCGGCCGTGAGCTCGGTTCGCACGGCCTCGGCGAGTACCTCCAGACCAAGTCCCTCCAGTTCTGAACACCCCCCGATGCACCCCCGATCAGCAAGGAGCCAGTCCGTGGTCCGCGCCGCCATACTGTCCGCCGTCGGAGCTCCCCTGGAGGTCACCGACATTGAACTCCCGGAGCCCGGCCCGGTCAGGTGAGGATCCGTCTCGCCGCGGCCGGGGTCTGCCACTCCGATCTGTCCCTGTCCAACGGCACCATGCGGGTGCCCGTCCCCGCCGTACTCGGCCATGAGGGAGCGGGCGCCGTTCTCTCCGTCGGCGAGGGCGTCACGCATGTCGCGCCCGGCGACGGCTTCGTGCTCAACTGGGCGCCGTCCTGCGGCAGCTGCCACGATCGAAGGTAGCCCGACAGCCCTCAGGCCGGCTCCTCCGGCGTGGGCTCGGCCTTCGACCGGCTCGTCGTGAGGAGGCGGGCTTCCCTCTCGCCCTCCTCGAAGAGCCGGGAGGCCGGGCCCACGATCAGCGGGTCCGGCTCACCGACCAGGTCCGCGTTCTTGTCCTGGTAGTCGAAGCGGTGCAGCACATGCCGGATCGCCTCCAGCCGGGCCCGCTTCTTGTCGTTGCTCTTCACCACGGTCCAGGGCGCGTCCGCCGTGTCCGTGTGGAACAGCATCAGTTCCTTGGCCTCCGTGTACGCGTCCCACTTGTCGAGCGAGGCGAGGTCGACCGGGCTCAGCTTCCACTGCCGCACCGGATCGATCTGGCGGATCATGAACCGGTTGCGCTGCTCGTTGCGGGAGACGGAGAACCAGAACTTCACCAGGTGGATGCCGTCCCGGGCGAGCATCCGCTCGAAGCCCGGTGCCTGGTGCATGAATTCGAGGTACTCGCGGGTCGTGCAGAACCCCATGACCCGCTCCACACCCGCCCGGTTGTACCAGGACCGGTCGAAGAGCACGATCTCCCCGGCGCTCGGCAGATGCGCCGTGTACCGCTGGAAGTACCACTGGGTGCGCTCGCGCTCGGTGGGCTTCTCCAGGGCGACGACACGCGCACCACGGGGGTTGAGATGCTCGGTGAAGCGCTTGATCGTGCCGCCCTTGCCCGCCGCGTCCCGTCCCTCGAAGAGGATGACGAGCCTTTCGTCGCGCTCCTTGACCCAGTGCTGCAGCTTGAGCAGTTCGATCTGCAGGGCGCGCTTGGTCTTCTCGTACGCCTTGCGGCCGAGCTTTCTGTCGTACGGATAGTCCTCGCGCCAGGCGTCGCGGGCCCGGCCCTCCGGGGTCACCAGGACCGGGTCGTCGTCCCCGCTGTCGATCACGTCGAAGCCGTCGAGCTCGGCGCCGCCGTGGCGGGCCGCCCGGGCGAGGGCGGCCTGCTTCTCGTCAGCCGTGCCCGACTGCTTCTTCCGCTTCTTCCCGGGGCCGGTCGGTTTCCTGGCGCTCCGCGTCATCTCGGCGTCCCTCCACCGGCTGTGCCGGACTGTTTTGCGTCCGTCCAGTCTGCGGACGCATGCGGGAGACCGCCACCCCGGCAAGACAGAGCAGGCCGCCGCCGACGGTGAGCAGCGCGGGTACCTCGTCCAGCAGCAGCCATGACATCAGCACCACCAGTGCGGGCACCGCATAGGTGGTGGCGCCCATCTTTCCGGCGGTGGTGCGGGCGAGGGCGTAGGCCCAGGTGGTGAAGGCGAGGGCGGTCGGGAAGATGCCCAGGTAGACCATGTTCAGGGTCGCCGAGAGCGGTGCGTCGGCCGCCTCGGAGACCAGCACACCGGAGAACGGCAGACAGGCGACCGTACCGATCAGGCAACTGTATGTGGTGACCTGCAGGGCCGAGCCGTGCCGCAGCGCGGGCTTCTGGGTGACCACCCCGGCCGCGTACGCCACCGCCGCGAGCAGGCAGAGCGCCACGCCGAGCACCGACGAACCCCCGTGCCCCGACATGGAGAGACCGACCACGACGGCACCGGCGAACGACACGGCCATGCCCATCACCAGCATGCGCGGCAGCCCCTCGCCGAGCAGTCGGGCACCGAGCAGCGCGATCAGGATCGGGCCGATGTTCACGACCATGGCGGCCGTGCCCGCGTCGACCTGCTGCTCGCCCCAGTTGAGCACCACCATGTAGAGCCCGAACCAGAGCAGCCCGGACGCGAGGATGCCCGGCCAGGCACCCCTGGACGGCAGCCCCTCGCGGCGTACGAGAAGGATCGAGCTGAGCATCAGCGAGCCCGCGAGCAGCCGGCCGAGGGCGAGCGCCCCGGGGGAGTACGCGTCGCCCGCGCTGCGGATGGAGACAAAGGCGGAGGCCCACAGGACCACGCTCGTGCACGCCGCGGCAATCGCCCGCCAGTCACGGCTTGCGGGCAGGGTGGCCGTCGCTGAGGAGGCCGGTATGGGTGTCGTCATGGGTGCGACTGTAAGCGGGGAACGGTTCGGTCCTCACCGAATTGTTTCCGGCTCGATCCCGAGGAGCTCGTGCAGCGCCCGCTCCCCGTCCGCAGTCGCCTTCACGGCCCGCCCGGAGCCGATCCGTACGCACCACCCGGTGTCCAGGGCGTGCCTGCACAACGCGGCGCCCGCGGTCCCCGCCAGGTGCTGCCGGCGCTCCGTCCAGTCCAGGCAGCCGCGTACGAGCGGACGCCGGGTCCCGGTGTCCAGCCCGATGCCCAGCTCCCGGAACCAGCCCAGGCCCGCGTCGGTGAGTGCGAAGCCGGTGTCCTGCCGCAGCAGTCCCCGTGCGGTCATCGCGTCCGCGATGGCGATGCCGATCCGGCCCGCGAGATGGTCGTAGCAGGTGCGTCCGCGGGCCAGTGCGCTGCTGGTGCTCGCCGCCCGCAGGGTTCGCGGGCGTTCCTCGTCGCCGGGCGCGGCCTGGGCTGCGAGGTCCTCGACGAGGTGGGCGGTCCGTTCGTCGGCGAGCCGCAGATAGCGGTGGCGGCCCTGCCGCTCCTCGGTCAGCAGCCCGCCCGCGACGAGCTTCCCCAGGTGTTCGCTGGCGGTCGACGGCGCGACCGACGCGTACCGCGCCAGTTCACCCGCGGTCCAGGCACGCCCGTCGAGCAGGGCCAGACAGAACGAGGCGCGGGTCTCGTCGGCGAGGAGCGCGGCGAGGGCGGCGAGGCGGGGCGCGGCCGGGTCGTGGGGTGCCATGGGTGCCATGGACCCAGCATGCGTCAGGAACGCTTCGGCGCGGGCCGAACCGTGGCCGCGGGCGCCCGCTGCCCGTACTGCAGGGCGAGACCGTCGAGGATCGCCCGCAGTCCGGTCTCGAACGCGCCCTCGTCGACCTTCTGGCGGCGGTCGGCCAGCAGATGGGCCTGGCCGAGGTGCGGGTAGTCGGCGGGGTCGTACGCCGTCTCGTCGTCCACGAAGCCGCGTGCGAACGAGCCCAGTGCCGAGCCCGTGACGAAGTACCGCATCAGTGCGCCGATGTACGTGGCCTGGGCGGGCGGCCAGCCCGCTCGGACCATGCCGCCGAAGGCCGCGTCGGCGACCCGCAGCCCGGCCGGACGGCGGCCGGGGCCCTGGGCCAGCACCGGGACGATGTGCGGGTGCGCGGCGAGCGCCGCACGATAGGAGACCGCCCAGTCGTGCAGGGCGGCGCGCCAGTCGCGGCCGTCGTCCTCGTCGAACATCGACAGGTCGACCTGCGCGGAGACGAAGTCCGCGACCGCGTCCAGGATCTCGTCCTTGTTGCGGAAGTGGTTGTAGAGCGAGGGCCCGCTGACCCCGAGTTCGGCCGCGAGCCGACGGGTGGAGACGGCTTCGAGTCCCTCGGACTCCACCAGGGCGCTCGCCGCCTCGACGATGCGGTCTCTGCTGAGGAGGGGCTTGCGCGGTCGGGCCATGCCGCACATGGTAGAGCGTCTCTAGAACTCTGTGTGTGCCTGTGCGTTCCAGGCTTTTCGGGCCCGGTGCGGGTACTCCATGACCTGGCACCGGCCCGAATACGGCTGGTGTCGTGGTGTCATGCCCCGCCGGACGCTGGACTGCCCCCGAGGCGGGGGTGGTGGCGGGGACCGTACGCACATCGGGCATACGGCGGGAAGTCTTTGAGCCCGGGGCTGGGTCTGCGGCGGCACGCCGGGCACCTCGGTGCCGGGTGCCGCTCGGCCTGCTGGGGGTGGGGTGCCCGTTGCCCGGGGTGATCTTCGGTCCGCGCGGCCGGGGCGGGGTCATCTCCGCGCGGCGCAGTCGGCGCAGGCGGCGGGTGGCCTTCTTGGGGCGGCGGGCCACAGCCACCGTGCCCTCCACCGTGGTGCGGATGCTGCGGGCGCCGGTGGCGCGTTCCGTGGTGGTGTGGGCCTGGGCGAGCAGGCCGCGGGAGACGATCCGGCGGGCGGCGGCGTGATCCCGGTCCATCGACAGCCCGCAGTCCGCGCAGTGCGCCCACTTCCAGCCCTGCTCGGCCAGCCGGTCGGGGGCCGGGTGGTGGGCGAGCTTGCCCAGGCAGCCGGGGCACAGCTTGGAGGTGCCCCGGGCCGGGACGGTGACCACCGCGATCCCGGCCTTCGCGGCCAGGTGCCGCATCGCCTCGGCCACCTTGCCGCGCACCTGTCCCGACAAGCGGGCGTTTGCCTTGCGTTGGCCACGTGCTTCCAGGGTGGCGAGGTCTTCGAGGTAGATGACGCTCGCGCCGAGCGCTACCGCCTGGTCGACGGCCCAGCGGGCGGCCGCCCAGGACAGCGCGGCATTCAGCTGTCGGATCCGGGCACAGACCCGGCCGTGCTCGGCTTCCAGCATCCGGGCCCGATCGAGGTGTTGGCCCCAGGCCGGGTGCGGGGAGCCGAGCCCGTCCGCGAGGGCCTGGCAGCGGTCACGCTTCAGGGCGAGGTGCTCGCGCACGCCGCGCAGCCGGTGCAGGGCGGCGCTGATCACCGTGGCGTCGAAGATCAGGGGGCGCCCGTCGGTGACCACCCGGCGGGTGGGGCCGCGTCCAGTCAGACGACCCAGGACGCCGGTGAGCAGGGTGTTGACGCCCCAGTCGAAGCCGAGCGCTGCCTGGTGCCCGCTCGCCCGGATGGCCGGGGCGGGCCGGGAGTGCGGCAGGTCGACGGCGATCCTCCCGCTCCGGGTGGGGCGCAGGGTCGGGGTGTGCAGCACCGCATCCGGCGCGATCGCGCCGGGCAGCCGGATGTCGATCACGTGCCAGGCCCAGTCACGGCCCGTGGCAGGGGCGGCGCACAGGGGCAGCTTGACCCGCAACCGGGCGGTGGCCGCATCCACCCGGGCCAGGGTGACCTGCTGGCGGTCCATCGCGGCAAGGAGCACCAGCCCGGCGGCCTGCGGTGGGCCCTCCAACACGCACAGCGCGGCGGGCGGGTGCCCGTGCTCGGCCATGAAGGTGCGGATCTGCCGGGTGCGGTTACGGATCTCGGCACCGCTCACGCCGGCAGACAGCAGCTTTCGCAGCGCCGCCCACCCCGCATCGGTGCGCCGGCCCGGATCGGCGGGCCAGACGGCGAGGACGGCGGCCACGATGCTGCGCCGGTGCAGGGCCAGGCGCAGAGTGCGCGCCGCGTACTCCTCAGCACCCCGGCGTACCCGGTCCGGGACATACACCCCGGCCAGGGGCGTGAGGGTCTGCGGCCAGTTCAGGCGGCGCATCGCCATCCAGCCCTTGGACGGCAGGTCTTCGCCCCGCTCGTCCACCCCGGCGGCCAGTATGTCCAGGGACCCTTCGTCCCACCGGGCGGCCACCAAAGCACCGGTCAGCTCCCGACTCAATTCGACCAAAAACCCCACCCGTTCCAGCAAGGCCCGCTGCCCGACCCGCTCGCCCGTACCCTCCACAGCGCCGCGAAACGCGGTACAGGCCGCCGTCGCCACCAGCCTAGCCACGAGCTTCACCCGCAACCCCGGCTCCGGCTCCGAGGGCAGGATGTTCCATACGGCCCTCGGCTTCGGCCAAAAGCCGCCGACGCGCCTCGCGTGAGCGCATCCCGTACATGCGACCGGCGAAGGTGGCCACCAGCGACATGAAATCGTCCAGCAGCTCCTCCATCCCCCCAGCCCCTCCCTTGGCATGCAACACCTCGACAGAGACCCGGTGATGGGCCAGAACCTGGATCAACCAGCCTGCACCGAAGCGAGCCAGCCGGTCGCCGTGAGTGACCCGCACATGGGTGAACTCACCCTTCGCGGCCCGTTTCAACAGGCGGTCAAGCCCTGGCCGTGACTCCCGCAGCCCCGAGGCACGGTCCTTGAAGACCGCGACCACCACCCCCGAAGCGGATGCCCGCAGCTCGGCCTCTTGCGCGGCTAGCGACGACTCCTGCCCACTGGTGCCCGAAACCCGCACATACAGCGCCTCACGACGCCCGGCCACATGGAGAAGCGCCGTTCACGCCCCACCCACACCACCGGAACCCTGCCCTTGTTCGCCCACAGCCGCAACGTGCCAGGCTGCACACCCACCCGCCGCGCAGCGACCGCCAAGCGAAGAAGTTCCATGACGAGAGAACCTACGGCCCCGGCCGCACCCGCCACCTCAAACCCGGCCCGAACATCACACCATCGCAGGAGACGGGGCAGAATTATCCACAGATCCACATGCGTTCTGCTATGCGGCATCCACAAGGATTCCTAATACTCCAGCCGTAGATCGTGATCTTGCTGGTGGGGTCGTGTGGTCGGGGGTTCTCCAGTTGGTTGTGGCCACGCTTCCGTGATGACTACGACGTTCGACGTGGAGCGCTGACGGCAGAAGCCGTGGGTTTACGGGACATGGATCGAGAGAAGCATCCTGGACAACCTCGGGTTGGAATCGTGCCGATCGTGGGGCGCGCGGCCGGATCGAGCCTCCGACGTCCACTGCTGCGTGGAGGCCAGACCCGCGCGGCGCCCGCCGTCCTCTATCCGAGCGTGAGCATCGTCTCGGTGACCTCGCCGACCACCGCATCGGGGATCGCAGTGGCGGCCTCCTTGAGGACGAGCAGCTGTGCCCCGGGGATCTCGCGCGCGATCGCCTCGCCGTTGCCGACGGGGAAGAACCGGTCGCGGCGGCCGTGAACGACGAGCGTGGGGACCTCGATCTCGGGCAGGCGCTCGCGCCAGCGGGGTTTGCAGTCGAGCCTGGAAAACACCATGCCCATCTGGTTGGCCATCTGGACCGGGGGTGCGGTGCCGGGCGTGCGGTCCCAGATGCGCGCAGCGATTGCGCGCGCGGCGACGGGGTCGTCGCCGAGGATCTCCGCGCCGGCGGCGGCGAACTCCGCAACCGCCTCGCGGTCGGTCCAATCGGGCATCGGACGCGCGAACAGCCGGCTCATCGTTGCCTGGTCATGGTCGGGGAGGTCATCGTCGGGTGGGCCAGGGGCAACCGCGCGGGTGCCGACCAGGGTGAGCGCCGAGAACGCGCCCGGATGGTCGAGCACGGCCACCTGGGCGACCATCCCGCCGACGCCGATCCCCGCGAGGTGCGCAGGTCCCCCGCCGAGCGCGTCAGCAAGGGCCGCCGCGTCGGCGGCGAGGCCGCGCAGGGTGTAGGCGGGCGCCTCTGGATCCTTCGTCGTCGACTCCCCGCTATCGCGCAGGTCGTAGCGCACCACACGGCGCCCGCCGGCGGCGAGGCGCTCGCAAAGCGCGTCGGGCCAGGAGAGCATCGTCGTCCCGCCCGCGAGCAGGACGAGTGGCGCGTCGTCGTCACCGAACGACTCGATGCCCAAGGCGATCTCATTGGCGTTGACAGTGGTCATCGGATCACCGGGAGACGTCGTAGGTCAGGTGCGTCGCGGTCGATGTCGAGGTCACGCTCCGCTGCACCAGCGTGCGTGGCGCTCCGCCGGTGAACAGTGGTGTCCCGGCGCCCAGCACGATGGGCGCGAGGTGCAGTGTCAGTGCGTCGGCCAGCCCGGCGTCGAGCGCCGAGCGGATCGTGGCGCCGCCGCCCATGAGGATGACGTCGAGGTCCTTGCCGCTGTCCGACGACGCCGCCTCGGCTCGCTCGCGCGCGGCGGTGACGGCGTCGGGCAGACCGGTGGTGACGAACGTCCAGTCGAGGTTGGTTGTCCGCACCGACTCTGGCGGCGAGCTCGTCACGACGACGAACGCGGGCTTGCCGACCTCGCCGGCGCCGTAGCCGGACGTGTCGTCCCAGCCTTTCGGCCCGTCGACCACGTCGAAGAGGTGACGGCCGAGGACGACGGCGCCCGAGCGGGCGGTCCCCTCGCGCAGGACCCGGCGGTCGTCGGGGTCGTCGGAAAACGCCCACGTGTGCAGGGCCTCGCCGCCGGTGCCCAGACCGTTGTCCGGGCTGGGGTCGGGCCCGGTGACGAAGCCGTCGAGAGAGACCGAGATGTCAGCGATGATTCGAGTCATGCCAGGGCAGACCCGATCCGCCGCCCAAACTCATCGCTCACGCATGAAGCGTGTGGCGGATGCGAACTCGATAGCACGCGCGAGGCGGCACGTCGGACGTACAGCGGACGATCGCCCCCGAGTACCTCAGAGGCGCATATGCACAGGTCAAAGGGTATGGCCTCTTGGGTGCTCGGAATGGCCAGGTGAAGGGTTGCGGCCGCGCTTCCGTGATAACTACGACGTTCGACGTGGAGCGCGGCCACAACCACTTGGAGCGCTCAATACAGGTCGGCTGCTTGACGGGCACGGCCACCGCTGATCATCGGTGTGTGAAGACTGAAGATCTTGTGGTGGCCGCGGGTCACAGCGTAGACCCTGCCCGCTGGCAGGAGGCGTTCGAGTTCCTGATGGGCCGGATAGCGTGTCGGTTCGCGCGGGTTGAGCCCCGGCGCCGGGTGAGGGACTTGGTACTCGGGCTGCTGTCGGACCTTCCGCACAAGAACTGCTGGTCGATCGCCGAGTGGGCCGGGGAGACGAGTCCGGACGGCATGCAGCACCTGCTCGGCCGGGCCAGGTGGGATGCCGACCGCGTGCGTGAGTACGTGCTGGAGCATCTGCGCGACGAGGACGCGGTGCTGGTGGTTGACGAGACCGGGGACGTGAGGAAGGGCACGCACACCGTCGGTGTCCAGCGCCAGTACACCGGCACTGCCGGCAGGATCGAAAACGCGCAGGTCGCGGTCTACCTCGTCTACGCGGGAGTGCGCGGGCACGCGGCGGTGGACCGGGAACTGTACGTGCCGCGCTCGTGGACGTGCGACCCGGACCGCTGCCGGGCGCCCAGCCCGCTGCCGCGCAGCTCGGGCGGCAGGAAGAAGAGGTCGGCGAAGAACAGCCCGAGCGAGGTGCGCCCGGTCAGTCCACCGATCACCTGGTGCGTCTCGAGATCACGGACGAGGATGGCGAGCGGTCTGCGGTCGTCGACTCCCGTCTTCTCGATGTTGAACCGGTCCAGCGCGTCGGAGATCGCCGCAATGTCCGCAGGCATCGGGGCATCGGTGACAACGAGGTCCGTCCGGGGTTCGGGACGCGGTGGCACGCCGGCGGTCGTGTCGGATACGGGCATGGTTCCTCCAGGGTGTGAGCGGAGGCGGCGCGCCCCCGGTGCAGTTGCCGGGCGTGCTGGCGTGCCCTGCGCATCCGGCGACGCTAAGGCGTGGACGTTTCGATGGACGCCGAACCGAGGACGGCGACAATGGGCGATATGGACATTGAGTGCGCAGGTCAGGACGTGGGCGTGGACCTGGCGGCCGTGGCCAGGCTGCTGGCCGACGGGACCCGGGCCGCCTTCTGTCTGGCGCTGCTTGACGGCCGGGCGTGGACGGCGAGCGAGCTCGCACGTCATGCCAGGGTCGCGCCCTCTACCGCGACATCGCATCTGAACCTGCTCGTCAGCGGCGGACTCCTCGTCGAGGAGCGGCACGGACGCCACCGGTACCTGCGGGTGGCCGACCGCCGTGTGATCGAGCTGATCGAGAGCCTCGCCGAGCTGGCCCCGCAGCAGGCCGCCCGACCGCGATCGCTGTCGGCTTCCGGCCGCCGACAGGCACTCGCACGTGCCCGGCTGTGCTACGACCACCTGGCCGGATCCGTCGCGCTGGCGATCACCGACGCGATGGTCGGGCGCGGGCTGCTGGAATGGGGGCCCGAGCCGGGTCTGACCGATAGGGGCACGGCCTGGCTGGCCGAGGTCGGTATCGCCGTGCCGAGTGGCTCGCGCCGGCCGCTGGTGCGTGCGTGCCTGGACTGGACCGAGCGCCGCCCCCACCTGGCCGGCGCCGTGGGCGCCGCCCTGTGCGGCCACGCACTCACCGCCGGCTGGGTCACGCGGATCGGCACGACCCGCGCGCTCGCCGTGACCGCTGCTGGCCGCCGGGCGTTCCACGACCACCTGGACCTGCTGCTGACTGGTCTCTGACCCCTGGGCAGCCGTCGGCAACGCAGACGCTGGCGGAGGCACGACGCCCAGGTCCGCTTCCCGATGGCGCGTGCCCGTCATGTCGTCCCGGGGGCTGAGGAAGCCTTGCTTCAACGCGCGACGACGTCGAAGAACGCCGGGTCAGGCAACGTTTGCCCTGCTGACGACTTCGCGTAGGCGCTCGTCCTGGGCGTGCTTGTTGCGCCAGATGATGTAGCGGCGGATCATGCTGCCTTGGTCCTTGTGGCTGGCGTGGTCGGTGCCGTCGAGGGCGAAGTAGCGCAGGGCGGTGAACTGGGCCTCGATGCGGTTGAGCCAGGAACTGTTGGTCGGGGTGTAGGCGAACTCGACATTGTTCGCTGCGGCCCAGTCGCCGACCCGGGTGTCCTTCTTCGTGGTCAAGTGCGGGGAAAAGTTGTCGAGCACGATCGCGATCCAAATGTCCGGCGGGTAGAGGCTGCGCAGGTAGCGGCAGAACTCCAGAAACCTCGTGCGGTTCTTCTTCGGCTTGATGTGGCCGTAGAGCTTGTCGTTGCCCAGGTCCAAGGCGGCGAACAAGTGCCTGACCCCCGTGCGGGCGGGTGTAAGTCGCCCGCCGGCGAGGCCGGGGCTCTCGCTCGGGGTCTTTGTGCTTGCCGCCTCGTTCGGCCCATGGCCGGCCGGGGTGGGGCTGGAGGTTGAGCGGGCCGAACTCATCCAGGCATAAGACGACTTCGGGTTCGCCGTCCTCGGGTATGACCTCGCCGTCGGCGATCGCGTAGAGGTGCTCGACGCGGGCCTTCTTGGCGGCGTAGTCGGGGTCGCGGGAGGTCTTCCAGGTCTTTATGCGTTGAAACGAGACGCCCTCCTCGCGGAGCAGGACCCACAGGCCCTCGTGGCTGATGTCGTCGACCAGCCCCTCGGCGACCAGGAAGTCCGCCAACTTGGTCAGGCTCCAGGTCGAGAACGGCAGGTCGCTCAGCCGGCTTGGACTTGGCGATCCTCTTGATCTCCCGGCGCTCGCGCAGCGTGAACAACCGCGGCCGACCGCCGGAGTACTTCGGGTACAGCGAGTCGAAGCCGTCGGTGTTGAAGTTGTGAATCACGTCCCGGACCCGGTCCGCGCTGGTGAACGTCACCTCGGCGATCTTTACCACGGGCATGCCCTGCGCGGACAGCAACACCATCTGGGCCCGCCGCCAGGTCACTACCGACCCGGTGCCCCTACGGATGACCCGCAACAGGCGCTGCCCCTCGTCGTCATCGATCTCACGGACGCGTACCCGTTCTGCCACCTGCACAGCTTGGCGACACCGCGCCGTCCGGACCAACATCCGAACGGCGCTTCACGTCACCACAGGGCAAAGGTTCTCTGATGTGGCACTAATTGAAAGTGGGAGTACCGAAGAGTGGCCCTGGAGGACGTCCGCGTCCCCGCCGCCGCGCTCCTGGGGCCCGAGGGCAAGGGCTTCTCGATCGCCATGTCCGCCCTGGCCCTGAGCCGTCCCGCTCGAACGGGTGACTGAGTACGGGACTGAGTACGGGGGCGGATGCGGCGGGCGCCGCAGCGGCCGATGCTGTCCCCCATGAGTGAGACGACATCGGTCAAGCAGCAGAGCACCGCGGCCTTCTACGGTCAGGCCGTCGCATCTTTCGGGGTGGCGATGGGCGCGGTGACCCTCGGCATCTACTTCCTCGACGCGAACGCCTGGGTGCGGGGCTTCCTCGCCGTCGGTGTCCTGTACCTCGTCACGTCCTGCTTCACCCTCGCCAAGGTCATCCGTGACCGCCAGGAGGCGGGGCAGATCATCAGCCGGGTCGACCAGGCCCGGCTGGAGAAGATCCTCGCGGAGCACGACCCCTTCCAGAAGCGCTGACGATCTTAGGCCGGCCGGACCCCTAAGCGCTTGCTCAGGTTCGGGGTATGGTGTGTCCTGCTGAAGGGAAGGGGTCGGTGACGATGAGCGCGGCGGAGGAGACCGGCGGCGAGAGCTCGCCGTGGGGCGAGGTGACGCCCGAGGCGGCCAGACGACTCCTCGTCGCGGCCGTCGATGCCTTCGCCGAGCGCGGGTACCACGCGACCACCACCCGTGACATCGCGGGCCGCGCCGGGATGAGTCCCGCCGCGCTCTACATCCACTACAAGACGAAGGAAGAGCTGCTCCACCGGATCAGCAGGATCGGTCACGACCGCGCCCTGCTGCTCCTGGAGACGGCCGCCGACAGTGACGGCACGGCGTTCGAGCGGCTCGCGGACGCCGTACGGTCCTTCGTCCGCTGGCATGCCGAGCAGCACACCACCGCCCGCGTGGTCCAGTACGAACTCGACGCCCTGGGTGAGGAACACCGCACCGAGATCGTCGCCCTGCGCAGGAAGAGCGATGCGGTGATCCGCCGGATCATCAGCGAGGGTGTGCAGGCGGGGGAGTTCGATGTCCCCGACATTCCAGGGACCACGCTCGCCGTGCTCTCGCTCTGCATCGACGTGGCGCGCTGGTTCAGCGCGCAGGGGAGCCGTACGCCGGACGAGGTCGGCGATCTCTACGCCGACCTCGTCCTGCGCATGGTCGCGGCCACGCGGTAGAAGCTGTCCGGCCCGCGGGCTCAGAAGTAGTAGCGCGACACCGACTCGGCGACACAGACCGGCTTGTCGCCGCCCTCGCGCTCGACCGTGACGAGGGCGGTGACCTGGACGCCGCCGCCCGCCTCCTCGACGTCCTTGAGGACGGCCGTCGCGCGCAGCCGGGAGCCCACCGGCACGGTGGACGGGAAACGGACCTTGTTGGTCCCGTAGTTGATGCCCATCTTCATGCCCTCGACCCGCATGACCTGCGGGACCAGCGCCGGGAGCAGTGAGAGCGTCAGATAGCCGTGCGCGATCGTCGTGCCGAACGGGCCGGCCGCGGCCCGCACCGGGTCGACATGGATCCACTGGTGGTCCCCGGTCGCCTCGGCGAACAGGTCGACCCTCTTCTGGTCGATCTCCAGCCACTCGCTGTGACCCAGCTGCTCGCCCACCCCGTCGCGCAGCTCCTGCGCGGACGTGAAGATCCTCGGCTCTGCCATGTCTCTGGTCCTGCCTTCCCGCTCTCGGCCGTCCGTCGTCATCCCTCGCCTGTCTAAGCGCTTGCTCAGCATGGTTGGGCGGGTGCGTTCCTGTCAACGACGGACCGGCGCGGAGGCGGGCACGTAGGATTGGAGGGGTGCCCCAGATCCCACAGACACTCCATGAACTCACGGTCGGCCAGCTCTCCGCGCGCAGCGGCGCCGCCGTTTCGGCCCTGCACTTCTATGAGGCGAAGGGCCTGATCAGCAGCCGCCGCACCAGCGGCAACCAGCGGCGCTACAGCAGGGACGCACTGCGCAGGGTCGCCTTCGTCCGTGCGGCGCAGCGGGTCGGCATACCGCTGGCCACGATCCGGGACGCGCTGGCCGAACTTCCCGAGGAGCGCACCCCGAACCGCGACGACTGGGCGCGGCTGTCCGAGGCGTGGCGCTCCGAACTGGACGAACGGATCAAGCAGCTGGGACGGCTGCGCGACCATCTGACCGACTGCATCGGCTGCGGATGCCTGTCGCTGGAGACGTGTGTGCTCTCCAACCCGAACGACATCTCCGGCGACACGATCAGCGGTTCGCGCCTGATGCCGGAGCGCCGCTCGGCGGCCTGTCCGTAGGAAGCGTCCGCAGGGCCGGGGGCGCGTCGCCGTTCCGTCGCCCCCGAGCCCCTCATGCCGCCGAAGCCAGGTCCCTCGGCCGGATCCGCCGTGCTCTCGCCAGTGCCGCCGGTGTCAGTACGGGCCGCGGGACCACGATTCCGCAGCCCGTGCAGACCGGGCCCGACCACGGCTCGCAGTCGAGGGCCTGACGCCAGGCGATTTTGGTCTCCGCGCACACCGGGCACGCCGCGCCGGGCTGCGACTCCAGGGCCGAGACCAGTCGGCCCAGCACCTCGGGGAGCGGCGCGGACGGGTGGACCGCCGGATCCTCGCAGCGCGCCAGCCCGTTCCCGCCCCAGATGCGCCGGTGCCAGTCGTCGAACGCGCCCGGTCGGCGCAGCCCCTCGCGCTTCTCCCGCTTGCGGCGCTCGGCGAACCCGGCCTCGTACCGGAGCCAGACGGCCCGCGCCGCCTCCAGTTCCTCCAGTGCGTGCACCAGCCGCACGGGGTCGGGGGACCGGTCCTCCGGCTCCATCGTGTGCCGGGTGCACAAGTGGTCCCAGGTCGCCCGGTGACCGTAGGGGGCGAACCTCTCCAGGCATTTGCGCAGCGAGTACCGCCGCAGCGCCAGGTCGCCCCGCGGATCGCGGACCTGTCTCGCAAGACTCCGGAAACCGGCCATCGCACTGCCACCTCCGTCGCTCGTACTTCGGCGTCAAGGTATGGACGTACGACTGCCCGTTTCGGCTCCATCGGCTGAGACGCCCCACGTCGGACGGTGCTCGGACGCGATATTGACGCGGCGTCATGGGGTGATTCCGGAAAAGTGATGGTTATTCACCTTATCGGCGGGTCATTTCGCCAGTAACCTCCAATGCATCGGCGTCTCGGCGGAGCACGCATCCCCCCACGCATCGTCAGGTTCAGAGCCGCCACCGCTGCGGCGGTTCTCGCACTCGGCACCACCCTGCTCGCGGCCTCGCCGCAGTCCGGCGCCGCGGCGGCGGAACCCCAGCAGCGCAAGGAGACCGGTAGGGCACACATTCCAGCCCGTCCGGCGTTCGAGGACGGAACCGGTTCGCCGGGCGGGCCCGAACTCCCGGGCCCGCCCGGCTCACCTCACCGGTACTGCAGGTACTTCTTCCGCACCGCCCGGAACGCGGCGAGATCCGCCTCCCACGCCCCGACCACCTCATCCGTGTCCGCTCCCGCATCGATCATCGTGCGGACCCGCGTATTACCGGTGAGCTTGTCGATCCAGTTGTCCGGGCGCCAGGCGAACCCGCTCCACGTCCGCTTCGCCGTCACCAGCAGCGCGATCCCCGTGCGCACCGGATCGAACACCTCCCGGTCCTGGACATGCAGCTGCACCCCGCCGACCGTCTTCCCCTGGAACTTGGAGAACGTCGGGGCGAAGTACGCCTCGCGGAAAGCGACTCCGGGCAGGTCGAGGGCGTTCGCGGCCGCTGCCCACCGGTGGTCGATCCCCTCCGCGCCGAGGAGTTCGAACGGCCGGGTCGTCCCCCGCCCCTCGGAGAGGTTCGTACCCTCGAACAGACAGGTGCCCGAGTACACCAGCGCCGTGTCGGGCGTCGGCATGTTGGGGCTCGGCGGTACCCACGGCAGACCGGTTCCGTCGAAGAAGTCCGCGCGCCGCCATCCCGACATCGTCACGATGTCCAGCTCGACCGGCCGCGCGGCCAGGAACTCCGCGTTGAAGAGCAGTGCCAGCTCGGTGACCGTCAGGCCGTGGGCCTGCGCGATCTCCCGGCGCCCCACGAAGGTCGAGAACGCCGGGTCGAGGACCGGCCCCAGCGCGGCCCGCCCGGTCACCGGGTTCGGCCGGTCCAGGACGACGAACCGCTTGCCGGCGAGCGCCGCCGCCTCCATGCAGTCGTAGAGCGTCCAGATGTACGTGTAGAAGCGGGAGCCAGCGTCCTGGATGTCGAAGACGACGGTGTCCACGCCGGACGCGGTGAAGACGTCGGCGAGCGGCTGTCCGCTCTTCAGATAGGTGTCGTAGACGGGGAGTCCGGTCGCCGGGTCGTCGTACCGCCCCTCCGAGCCGCCCGCCTGCGCCGTGCCGCGGAAGCCGTGCTCGGGCCCGAAGACCGCGACCAGGTTCACGCGCTCGTCCGGGTGCATCACATCGACGATGTGGCGCACGTCGGACGTGATCCCGGTCGGGTTGGTGACGATTCCGACCTTCTGCCCCTTCAGCAGCGCATAGCCGTCCGCCGCCAGCCGGTCGAAGCCGGTACGGACCCGATTGCGCCCGGAGCCCTGCCCCGTGCCGGGGAGGGGGCCCGCGGCCGCGCTCCCGGTTCCGGCAGCCGTCGCCGCGAGGGCTCCCACTGCACCACCGGCGGCAAGCAAAACACGTCTGGACAGGCTCATTCGGCTACCTCCATGATCGCTCCGACTGTCATGGTCACGCACGCTAGCGCGCACATAGGGCCGGATGGAACGAGGCGGACGAGAGCGGTGTGACAGGAGCGGCGACAAGCTCCCGGCAAGACCCTTCCCCGAGGACATACCGACTGGTTAGTCTGCTGGAGAAGTCGGCTGAGAGAGGCGGAACCCGATGAGTACGGTGCAGGGCGCGGGCGTAGTGGTGACGGGGGCCGGGGGCGGCATCGGCGGCGCTCTGGCCCGCAGATTCGCCGCGGAAGGCGCCAGGGTCGTCGTCAACGACCTCGACGAGAGCCGCATCAAGACGCTGGCCGAGGAGATCGGCGGCGCCGCCGTCGCCGGAGACGCCTCGCAGATCGTGGACGCCGCCCGGGACGCACTGGACGGCACCGTCGACATCTACTGCGCCAACGCCGGTCTCGCCTCGCCCGGTGACGTCTTCGCCGACGAGGAGGTCTGGGCCGCGGCCTGGGACGTCAATGTGATGTCCCATGTCCGCGCGGCCAGGGCGCTGCTCCCGGACTGGCTGGAGCGCGGCAGCGGCCGGTTCGTCACCACCGCGTCCGCCGCCGGACTGCTGACGATGATCGGCGCCGCGCCGTACAGTGTCACCAAGCACGGCGCCGTCGCCTTCGCCGAATGGCTCTCGCTGACCTACCGCCACCGGGGCATCAAGGTCCACGCGATCTGCCCGCAGGGCGTACGTACGGACATGCTTACCGCCGCCGGTTCGGCCGGCGAGCTGGTCCTCGCCCCCAGCGCCATCGAGCCGGAGGATGTCGCCGACGCCCTCTTCGACGCCATGGCCGAGGACCGCTTCCTCGTCCTGCCGCATCCCGAGGTCGCCGGGTACTACCAGGCCCGAACCAAGGACACCGACCACTGGCTCAGCAAGATGAACCACCTTCAGCAGAAGTGGGAGGAGACCGGCGCATGACCGGGTCCGACACCGACGCACCCACCGGGTCCGTCTGCGCGCGAAGCGCTGGATCTCTCTGCTGAGCGAGGCCCGGCGTGCCCCGGTGAGCCCCGCCGCCCCGACGAACCGGGTGCGTACTGCGAGGAGCGGCTCGCCGCGTACACGTACCCGCGCGAGGTCCAGATCCTGACCGAACATCCCAAGACGGCAAGTGGGAAGATCCTCAGGCGGGAACTGCGTTCCCAGCAGTAGAACGTGTACGACTTCACCACGGAAAGGCAGGTGGCGGCCATGGCCAGAACGGCGGACGGGAACGACGCCCCCGTCCCTCAGCGGCTGCTGGCCGCCGCCACCCGGCTCTTCGCCGAGCAGGGCTACGACCGGACGTCGGTCCAGGAGATCGTCGAGGCGGCGGGCGTCACGAAGGGCGCGCTCTACCACTACTTCGGCTCCAAGGAGGATCTCCTCCAGGAGGTCTACTCCCGGGTGCTGCGGCTCCAGCAGGAACGCCTCGACGCGTTCGCGGACGCGGAGGCGCCGGTCGAGCAGCGGCTGCGGGACGCGGCGGCGGACGTGGTCGTCACGACGATCGAGAACCTCGACGACGCGGCGATCTTCTTCCGCTCGATGCACCATCTGAGCCCGGAGAAGAACAAGCAGGTACGGGTGGAGCGGCGCCGCTACCACGAGCGGTTCCGGGCGCTGGTGGAGGAGGGGCAGCGGAGCGGGGTGTTCTCCACGGCGACGCCGGCGGATCTGGTGGTGGACTACCACTTCGGATCGGTGCACCACCTGTCGACGTGGTACCGCCCGGACGGTCCGCTGAGCCGGCAGGAGGTCGCGGACCACTTGGCGGATCTGCTGCTGCGCGCCCTGCGCCCCTGACGTCGGACCAGACGCGGGGGAGCGGCATCCGTCCGGCCGGCTCCGGGTTCCCGAGTGCGGTCCGAGGCTCCGCGGTCACCGACCGCGGGAGCTCGTTCGCGGTGCCGATGCGGCCGGACGGGCAGATTCTCAGCCCGTCCGGCTTCGCAGGACATGGCGCGGCTGTAACCCGTGCCGCTCCGCTACACGTACCGCTTGATCTCGCGCCGCGCCAGCGACCGCTGATGCACCTCGTCCGGGCCGTCCGCCAGCCGCAGCGTCCGCGCCCCCGCCCACAGTTCCGCCAGCGGGAAGTCCTGGCTCACGCCGCCCGCGCCGTGCAGCTGCACCGCCCGGTCGAGGATGTCGACCACCGCACGCGGGGTGGCGATCTTGATGGCCTGGATCTCCGTGTGCGCCCCCCGGTTGCCCACCGTGTCCATCAGCCATGCCGTCTTCAGCACCAGCAGCCGCAGCTGCTCCACCGTGACCCGCGCGTCCGCGATCCAGTTCTGCACGACGCCCTGCTGCGCGAGCGGCTTGCCGAAGGCCGTACGGGACACCGCCCGCTTGCACATCAGCTCGATGGCCCGCTCGGCCATCCCGATCAGCCGCATGCAGTGGTGGATCCGGCCGGGACCCAGGCGCGCCTGCGCGATGCCGAAACCGCCGCCCTCTTCGCCGATCAGGTTCGTCGCGGGCACCCGCACATCGGTGAACACGACCTCCGCGTGACCGCCGTGGTAGTGGTCCTCGTACCCGTACACCTGCATGGCGCGCCGCACTTCGAGGCCGGGCGTGTCACGCGGGACGAGGATCATCGACTGCTGGCGGCGGATGTCGGCGCCGTCCGGGTCGGTCTTGCCCATCACGATGAAGACCCGGCAGTCCGGGTTCATCGCCCCGGAGATGTACCACTTACGGCCGTTGATGACGTAGTCTCCCCCACTCTCGGCTTCGCTCGAGCGGGAGGTGCCCCCTCCAACGCGCGTGATCCGGGTCTCGATGTTGGTCGCGTCCGACGAGGCCACCTCGGGCTCCGTCATCGCGAACGCCGACCGGATCTCCCCGGCGAGCAGCGGCTCCAGCCACTGCTTCTTCTGCTCGTCCGTGGCGAACTGGAAGAGCACCTCCATGTTGCCCGTGTCCGGCGCCGCGCAGTTGAGCGCGGTCGGCGCCAACTGCGGGGAACGGCCGGTGATTTCGGCGAGCGGTGCGTACTGGAGGTTGGTCAGCCCGGCACCGTGCTCCGCGTCGGGCAGGAAGAGGTTCCACAGTCCCTGCCTGCGCGCCTCGGCCTTGAGGTCCTCGACGATCTGCGGGGTGTCCCACGGGGAGGCGAGCAGCGCCCACTGCTCGTGCGCGATCGTCTCGGCCGGGTACACGTGCTCGTCCATGAAGGTGAGCAGCTTGGTGCGCAGCTCTTCCGTACGGGCGTCGAATGCGAAGTCCATGGGGGTGATCAGCCTTCCTGGAGGGTCGTGAGGCCGTGCTCGATGAAGACGGGGACGAGATCGCCGATGCGGTCGAAGCCGGCGCCGACGGTCTGGCCGAGGGTGTAGCGGTAGTGGATGCCCTCCAGGATCACGGCGAGCTTGAACCACGCGAACGCCGTGTACCAGGAGATGGCGGAGGTGTCCCGGCCGGAGCGGGCCGCGTAGCGCTCGATCAGTTCGGCGGGCGTGGGGTGGCCGGCCGCTCCGCTGGTGGTCGAGACCGGGGACTCGGGCAGACCCAGGTCGGAGCTGTACATGACCAGTAGACCGAGGTCGGTCAGCGGGTCGCCGAGCGTCGACATCTCCCAGTCGAGGACGGCCTTGATCCGGTCGTCGGAGCCGATCAGCACGTTGTCCAGGCGGTAGTCGCCGTGGATGACAGTGGGCGCGGCGGAGACGGGCAGTTCGCGCCCGAGCGCGGCGTGCAGCTCGTCGATACCGGGCAGTTCGCGGTTGCGGGAGGCGTCCAGCTGCTTGCCCCAGCGGCGCAGCTGCCGGTCGAGGAACCCCTCGGGGCGCCCGAAGTCGCCGAGCCCCACCGGCTCCGGGTCCACGGCGTGCAGTTCCACGAGCGTGTCGACCAGGCCCAGGACGACTTCGCGGGTGCGCCCGGCACCGAGCGGGGCGAGCTGCTCGGAGGTGCGGTACGGGGTCCCCTCGACGTACTCCATGACGTAGAAGGGCGATCCGATGACGGAGTCGTCCTCGCAGAGCAGCAGCGGCTCGGGCACCGGCACGGCCGTCGGGTGCAGCGCGCTGATGACCCGGTGCTCACGCTTCATGTCGTGCGCGGTGGCGAGGACATGGCCGAGCGGAGGCCGGCGGACGACCCAGTGGCCCGTGCCGTCCGTGACGACGTACGTCAGGTTGGAGCGGCCGCCCTCGACGACCCGGGCTTCGAGCGGTCCGTTCGCCAGACCCGGCCGCTCGCGGTCGAGATGTCCGCGGAGCCGGTCCAGGTCGAGACCTGGCGGATGGACTGAGCTCATCGTGCGCACCTCCGGGGTGAAAAGACGTCGGTGCTCATGATGCCGACCAGTCGGTATGTCGTCCAGTGAACTCCCGGAATCCGGTGTGTGGACTCCGTGCCGAGTGGGTCAGGGTCCTGACGTTCAGTCGTATCTCTGAATAAAGTTCACGTATGAATACTGTACTGCTGATCATGGCTCCGCCATGGCTCAATCCCCCGCCTTGCGATGCACGCACCCCAGCCCCGCTCCTTCACCCACCCCCCAATTGCCGGTCGGTCTGAGTTGCGGGCTGCCTGAGCAGCCCGGATGGTCGGATGATGAAGGCGATCAGCTACAGCAGGTACGGCGGGGCCGACGTCCTGGAATACGGCGAGCGGCCCGACCCCAAGGTCGGCCCGGACTGCGTTCTGGTGAAGGTGCGGGCCGCTGCCGTCAACCCGGTCGACTGGAAGGCAAGGGAGGGCCACCTCCAGTCCGGACTGGAGGCCGTCTTTCCGGTGATCCCCGGCTGGGACGTCTCCGGAGTCGTCGTGCAGCCCGGAATCGCCGTCGACGAGTTCGCCGTCGGCGACGAGGTCATCGGCTATGTGCGGGAGGACTTCCTGTCCCGTGGCACCTTCGCCGAGTACGTCGCCGCCCCCGTGCGCACTCTCGCCCGCAAACCGCTGAGCCTGAGCTTCGAGACCGCGGCTGGGCTGCCGCTGGCCGGCCTCACCGCGTACCAGGTGCTGCACCGCACACTGCGGATCCAGGACGGCGACACCGTGCTGGTCCACGCGGCCGCCGGCGGCGTGGGCTCACTGGCCGTCCAGCTCGCCCGGCATGCGGGCGCCCGCGTCATCGGCACCGCCAGCGAACGCAACCACGAGCACATCCGGCAGCTCGGCGGCGAACCGGTGGAGTACGGCGAAGGGCTCGTTGACCGGATCCGGGCCCTGGCCCCCGACGGGGTCGACGCCGCCTTCGACACCGTGGGCGGCGAGGCCCTCCGCGTCTCCGCGGACGTACTGAAACCCGAGGGGCGGCTGGCGTCCATCGCGGACGGTGAGGTCTTCTCGTACGGCGGGCACTACGCCTTCGTACGGCCCGACGCAGCGGATCTCACCCAGCTCGCGGGACTGGCCGAGCAGGGCATCGTCTCGGTCCATGTCGACCGGGTCTTCCCACTGGAGCAGGCCGCCGACGCCCAGCGGCTCAACGAGGAGGGACGCACCCGCGGAAAGATCGTCGTCACCGTCCCCTGGGACAACTGACCGGCGCGCCCCTCAGAAGATCACCGCCGCGGCGAACACCGCGAGCGCGATCGTGCACGCCGCCGCCGTCAGGGCGCCGCGCGGTGCCAGTGGCTGCGGCCGCGCGGTCCCCATCCCGAGCACCCGCCGGTGCGCCACCTGCAGAAAAGCAAGCCAGGCCAGCATGCTCAGCGACACGGCCACGATCCCGGCCGGGGTCGCACCGCCGTGCAGCACAGCCTTGCCCGCCAGCAGTGCCACCACCGTGCAGGACAGGGTGGTGCGCCGCCACGCCAGCCGGGTCCGCTCGGGCTGCAGTCCGGGGTCCCGCTCCCCGGCGGTCACCGGCCCTCCCAGCCGAAGAGGACCACCACCACCATTGCGACGGCGACGACGGCGACAGCGACACTGAGCAGCGTCGGGAACCGGGAGACCGGCAGGTCCTCGCCGCGCCGCATCGCCCGCTCGCACCGCACCCAGTGGTTGACCGCCCGCAGGGAACAGAACACACCGGCGGCGAGCAGTGCGAGCGCCAGCCCCGCCCTGACCCCCCAGGCCAGTTCCGGCAGGAACTGGTCGACGGCGAAACCGCCGCCGATGAGCGCAAGAGCCGTCCGGATCCAGGCGAGGAAGGTGCGCTCGTTGGCGAGCGAGAAGCGGTAGTCGGGCGTGTCGCCCTCTTCACGGATCCGCTGCGGCGCAAACCACAGCTTCACACCTTGTACGAACTCGTTCACGCCCGAACCTTATCGATCGCTTTGTCGCCGGCTGCTCGTCGGGGCGTGGCCTGCCCGGTACTCCCGCAACCGGTGGTACGTCTCCAGACCGTCCGGCACCCACTCCCAGTCGCCGAGCCGCTCCGCCAGTTCGCCATCGGTGAGGAAGGTGTGCCAGGCGACCTCCTCCACCTGCGGGTTCACCGGAAGCTCGCACCGGACCTGGTAGACGTACGACCACCAGGTGTGCTTTCCGCCCGTGTAGAGGAACTTGAAGAGCGGTTCGGGGCGGGGGAGTCCGGAGACCCCGAGTTCCTCCTCGGCCTCCCGCAGCGCCGCCTCGTCGTACGACTCGCCCGCGCCGACCACCCCGCCGACGAACATGTCGTAGTGCGAGGGAAAGACCAGCTTGGCCGCGGTCCTGCGGTGCACGAAGAGACGGCCCTCGGCGTCCCGGGCCTCGATGGCGACGCAGCGATGGCGCAGTCCCCGCGCGGTCGCCTCACCGCGCGGGGCCTGCCCCACGACCTCGTCGTTCTCGTCGACGATGTCCAGGATCTCGTCAGCAGCAGTCATGCCGCCCATCCAACCTCAGGCCGGAGTCCGGGACCCGGCCGGGGATCACAGACCCATGACGTACTTCACGGTCGGACCGGTGCTCCAGCCGCCGTCCACGGCGAGCTCGGCGCCGGTGATGTAGGAGGCGGCGTCCGAGAGCAGGAAGGTCACGGCCTGGGCGCCCCGACTGTGAGGGAACAGACGCGGAGCCGGCCGCCCGGCCGCCCGGCTGCCCGTCAGTACGGCTGGAGGCTGCGCCTGCGGTGATGGTGGCCGCGTCCCTCCGGCATCGCCGGATGCAGCCCCAGCAGCATGATCCCGACGACGATCGCCGTCAGACCCGTCGCCTGCCAGGCCAGCGCGGCCGCGTCGGTGCGCAGCTGGTCGCCGAGGAACCCGACCCCGCAGGCGATCCCGGCCAGCGGCTGGGCGGCGGTCAGCGCGGGAAGCGACATCCGCAGCGGCCCCGTCTCGAAGGCGCTCTGCACCAGGATCAGACCCGTCACGCCCAGCACCACCACCGCGTACGGCTGCCAGCCCGTCACCAGTGCCGTCCACCCCCCGTCCGACAGCCGCTGTCCGCTCACCCGGGTCAGCGCGTCCTGGAGGCCGTACAGCAGCCCGGCCGCCACCGCGAGCAGAGCGGGGGCCGCTCCGTGCTGCGAGCGCTTCGCGAACGTGGTCAGCGCCATGGCGATGCCCACGACCACGCCGATCACCAGCCAGTGCCGCAGCTCGTTCGTGACCACCTCGCCACCCTGCGGCCGGCCTCCCAGCAGGAAAGCGGTGACCCCGCCGGCCAGCAGCCAGAGCCCCGCCCAGCCCTGCCGGCCCAGCCGCTGCCCGGTGCGATGGCGCGACAGAGCCATCGCGAAGAGCAGATTGGTCGCCAGCAGCGGCTCGACGACGGACACCTCGCCCTTGCCCAGGGCCAGCGCCCCCAGCGCCATGCCGCAGACCATCAGTCCGATCCCGGCCAGCCAGCTCGGCACCCGCATCAGGTCGAGCAGCAGCCGGGGGGAGAGGAAGTCGCTCCTCGGGGCGTGCTCGGCAGCGGCCTGCTGCAGGACAAAGCCGAATCCCAGACAGCAGGCGGCGCTCACGGCGAGTACGAGGACCAGCACCGACACGCTTCTCTTCCTCAAGTCCGGCCAGGGGAGGGTGATTTGTTTCGACGATAGCGCCTCGGCGACAGGGGTGCGGCCGGAGCGCCGCCGACCGGGCGGTTGACGCCGCACCGGCCGGTGCCCAAGATCTGACGCACGAGTAAGACCGACCGGCAATGGGGGGGTGGGTGAAGGAGCGGGGCTGGGGTGCGTGCCTCGCAAGGCGGAGGATTGAGCCATGGCAGAGCCATGGTGATGGACGACAACGCCGCGAGGTGCGTGCCCCAGGCCCGTGACGCCGCCCCCATTGCCGGCCGGTCTAACTTCCGGCTCGCTCCGGCCCGCCCCGACAAGGATGGAACCCATGGCGTACGACGCTGATGTGATCGTGATCGGGGCAGGGCTCGCGGGTCTCGTGGCCACTGCCGAGCTCGTCGACGCGGGCCGCACGGTGATCCTGCTCGACCAGGAGCCCGAGCAGTCGATCGGCGGTCAGGCGCACTGGTCCTTCGGCGGTCTCTTCCTCGTCGACTCGCCCGAGCAGCGCCGCATGCGGATCAAGGACAGCCAGGAGCTGGCCCTTCAGGACTGGCTCGGCACGGCGGGGTTCGACCGCAAGGAGGACCACTGGCCACGGAAGTGGGCCGAGGCGTACGTCGATTTCGCGGCCGGGGAGAAGCGGTCCTGGCTGCATGCCCAGGGGCTGCGGATCTTCCCCGTCGTCGGCTGGGCCGAACGCGGCGGTTACGACGCGACCGGCCACGGCAACTCGGTACCCCGCTTCCACATCACCTGGGGCACCGGCCCCGGCGTCGTCGCTCCGTTCGAACGCCGGGTCCGCGAGGGCGTCGCCAAGGGGCTTGTCCGGCTGAGGTTCCGCCACCGGGTCACCGGTCTCGGCCGCACCGCGGGCGCTGTCGACACCGTGACCGGCGAAGTCCTCGAACCGAGCGGCGCCGAGCGCGGCACGGCGAGCAGCCGCGAGGCGACCGGCACCTTCGAGCTGAAGGCACAGGCGGTGATCGTCACCTCCGGCGGCATCGGCGGCAACCATGACCTCGTCCGCGCCCAGTGGCCCGAGCGGCTCGGCACCCCGCCCGCGAAGATGCTCTCCGGGGTGCCCGCCCATGTCGACGGGCTGATGCTCGGGATCACCGAGGAGGCGGGCGCCCACCACATCAACCGCGACCGGATGTGGCACTACACCGAGGGCATCGAGAACTGGAACCCGATCTGGGCCAAGCACGGCATCCGGATCCTGCCGGGCCCCTCCTCGCTCTGGCTGGACGCCCGCGGCAAGCGGCTGCCGGTCCCGCTCTTCCCGGGCTTCGACACGCTCGGCACCCTCGAACACATCATGAAGTCCGGCCACGACTACACCTGGTTCGTTCTCGACCAGAAGATCATCGGGAAGGAGTTCGCGCTCTCCGGCTCCGAGCAGAACCCCGACCTGACCGGGAAGTCGGTCCGTGACGTGATCGGCCGGGCGCGCGCCGACGTGCCGGGCCCGGTCAAGGCGTTCATGGACAACGGAGTGGACTTCGTCGTCGAGAAGGACCTCGACGCACTGGTCCGCGGCATGAACGCGCTCACCGGCGAGCAACTGATCGACGCGGACGCGCTGCGCCGCGAGATCACCGCCCGGGACCGCGAGATCGCCAACCCGTTCACCAAGGATCTCCAGATCACGGCGGTCCGCGGGGCCCGCGCCTATCTGGGCGACAGGCTGATCCGCACGGCGGCACCGCACCGCATCCTCGACCCGAAGGCCGGCCCGCTGATCGCCGTGCGGCTGAACATCCTCACCCGCAAGTCGCTCGGCGGACTGGAGACGGACCTCTCGTCGCGGGTGCTGACCGAGGACGGCACGCCGCTCGCCGGTGTGTACGCGGCGGGGGAGGCGGCCGGATTCGGCGGCGGAGGGGTGCACGGCTACCGCTCGCTCGAAGGGACGTTCCTCGGCGGCTGCATCCTCTCCGGGCGGGTGGCGGGCCGCGCCGCGGCAGAGGCGGTCGGCGCATAGGGTCCTCCGTTCGGATCGGGCCGGATCGGGGAGCGGCCCGTCACGGAGCGGCTGGTGTCGCCGTGGCGTGTGCAGTTGCAAGGCGGAGGAAGGAGCCCACGCGGAGCGAATGGGGTCTCCCCCGCTCGAGCGAAGCCGAGAGCTTGGGGAAGACCGACGACAACGCGGCGGTGTTGCGTGCCGGACCCCGCGAGCCCGGCACGATCCGAACGAGGGCCCTGGCCGCAGACGCGTCACCCCCCGACGACGGGGTCGAGCAACTCGACGACCCGGAACCGTTCGGCGACGATCGGCGTGTTGTCGTCGACCGTGAACTCCGGGTCGCCGAGCGCCTCCCGCATCTCCTCCCCGTGCCAGAACCGCTCGTGGCCCGCGCGCCACTGCGCCACCGACGTGTCGCCCTCGCCCTCGTCGAGCACATGCTGGAGACCGACGTCACCGAGCCGCAGGACCCGTACCTCCGTCACCTCGACGACCGCGATCTCCCGGCCGTCCGAATCGATCAGCGCCGACCGTTCGCCCACCGCGGGCAGCTCCTCCTGCTCCGCCGCGTACTCCGCGAGCAGTCCCGTCGTCGACACCTTCACGCCGGCGAGCACCGCCCCCACCAGCTGATCGCGCAGCGGCCCGGGGAAGGCGAGAAGGAACGGTTTGAGAGCTTCACGGTTCGACATGGCGCAAGTCTCACATGTCCTGGCACCTCCCGAAGGAGAGGGGATGAAGGTCGGAGTTCCGGCCAACCCAGCTGAAAATGAGCGAAGTTGATCGATTCGGCTCTTGACGTGGAGCCCCGCCTACCGCTTTGCTGTGGCGCGTTCGAAATGTCTGTACCTGCTTCGTACGCGTGTGCGTCAGGCCCGTGATCGCCTTCTTCGTCAAGCGCGGCGCCGGCCGGGCGCAGCTGTGGCGGCTGGTCGCCTCCGGTCTGGCCGGTGCGGCGCTGGTGGCCATCGCCGTCTTCACAGTCCGGGACTTCGACGTACTCGTCGGATCCGGTCCCGGCTCGGTGCTCAACTGGCTGCTGCCCGGAGTCGTCGTCGCCTCGCTCGTCATCGGCCTGGTGTACGGGGCGGTGCTGCGCTCGACGAAGCCGGCGGTGCACGCCAGGATCGGCCTGGGCAACGAGGCGTTCCAGTTGGAGAAGGCGGCGGAGAGCGGTGCGGCCCACCACTGAGACCCGTCGCCTCACCGAAGTGTGACGGACACCCGCGGCCCCTGGTGACATGCGGCCGCGGGTGCTCGAATGGGCGGGTGAACAGTCGCCCTCCCGATGCCGCAGGCGCACCCGTGGGCCGTCGCCTGGTCCTGACCATGCTGGGGCTCGGCGTCGCCGGAGTCGTGGCGGCGCCCGCCCTGCAGCGCGGTCTGGAGTCCGGGCTCGGCGCGGTCGCCGACAAGGACCCCACCGGCCTGACCGGACTGCTGCCCAACGGCGGCGGATTCCGCTACTACTCCGTGGCCTCCTCCGTACCGAGGAAGAGCACCACGGACTACCGGCTGACGATCGACGGCCTGGTCGACCGGCCCGCCACGTATACCCTCGACCGGCTCCGTGCCCTGCCGCAGACCCGGCTGGTCCGCGACGTCCAGTGCGTCACCGGCTGGCGGGTCCCCGAGACCCCGTTCGAGGGCGTACGGCTCTCCGCGCTGCTGGACGCGGCCGGGGTCCGGCCCGGGGCGAAGGCGGTCCGCTTCACCTGCTTCGACGGCACGTACAGCGAGAGCCTCACCCTCGACCAGGCCCGGCGCCCCGACGTGCTGGTCGCCCTGCGCATGCAGGACAAGCCGGTGGCCCACTCCCACGGCGGCCCGGTCCGCCTCTACGTGGCCCCGATGTACTTTTACAAGTCGGCGAAATGGCTCTCCGGGATCACCGTCACCGACTCCGTGAAACCCGGTTACTGGGAGGAGCTCGGCTATGACGTCGACGCCTGGGTCGGGCGGTCCAACGGCCGCGACGATGCCCCCACCGGCTGACCCCACCGGGCGGGTGCACCGCTTCAGCAGGGCGGAGCGCTGGGTGCACCGCACCACGGCCTGGTTGATGCTGCTGTGCGTGGCGACCGCCGCCTGCCTGTACGTGCCCCAGCTCGCCGAGCTCGTCGGCCGCCGTCGTCTCGTGGTCACCGTGCACCAGTGGTCCGGGCTGCTGATCCCCGTACCGCTGCTGGCCGGTCTCGTCTCGCGGGCGCTGCGCGCCGACCTGTCCCGGCTCAACCGGTTCGGGCCGCACGACCGCCAGTGGCTGCGGGCGGTGCGCCGCCGTGACCGGAGGCCCGGGTCACGGCCCGCCGGTAAGTTCAACGCGGGGCAGAAGCTGTACGCCGCCTGGATCGCGGGCGCCGTGCTCGTCATGACCGGCACCGGACTGCTGATGTGGTTCACCGGCCTGGCCCCGCTGGTGTGGCGGACCGGCGCCACGTTCGTCCACGACTGGCTCGCGCTGGCCATCGGGATCGTGCTGGCCGGACACATGGCAATGGCGCTCGCCGACCCGGAGGCACGCCGTGGCATGCGCACCGGGTCGGTCGAGCGCCATTGGGCGCGGGCCGAACACCCGCTGTGGGTGGAATCCCCCGAGAGACCGGACCTGCCCTAGACCGACCGGCAATGGGGGGCGGCGTCACGGGGCCCCCGATCGAAGGTCACCCGACAGGCTCTTAGAGGACCAGCGACAGCAGCAGGATGAAGCCGAGCGAGACCACGGAGATGATGGTCTCCATCACCGACCAGGTCTTCACCGTCTGGCCGACGCTCATCCCGAAGTACTCCTTCACCAGCCAGAAACCGGCGTCGTTGACGTGGCTGAAGAAGAGCGAGCCCGCACCGACGGCGAGGACCAGCAGCGCCGCGTGCGACGTCGACATGTCGGCGGCGAGCGGGGCGACCAGACCGGCCGCCGAGATCGTGGCCACGGTTGCCGAGCCGGTCGCGAGCCGGATCACGACGGCGATCAGCCAGCCCAGCAGCAGCGCCGGGATCGACCAGTCCTTGGAGAAGTCCAGGATCATCTGGCCCACACCGGCATCGATGAGGGTCTGCTTGAAGCCACCGCCCGCACCGACGATCAGCAGCACGCCCGCGATCGGGGCGAGGGACTTCTCGACGGTGACGGAGAGCCGTCCCTTGCTGAAACCGGCTGCCCGGCCCAGCGTGAACATCCCGACTATGACGGCCGCGAGGAGCGCGATCAGCGGCGAGCCGATCACATCGGTGACCCGCTGGACGTGGTTCTCCGGGTTGTCCACGACGATGTCGACGAGGGCCTTGGCCAGCATCAGCACGACGGGCAGCAGGATGGTCGCCAGCGTGGCGCCGAAGCTGGGGCGACGCTCCAGGTCCTCCGACGGACGCTGCGGGATCATCTTCTCGGGCGCCTCGATGTCCACCCAGCGGGCGGCATAACGGGAGAAGACGGGGCCCGCGATGATCACGGTCGGGATGGCGACCAGGACACCGAGCGCCAGCGTGACACCGAGGTTGGCGCCGAGGGCGTCGATCGCCACCAGCGGGCCGGGGTGCGGGGGGATCAGCCCGTGCATCACGGAGAGACCGGCCAGCGCCGGGATACCGATCCGCATCAGGGAGTAGTTGCCGCGCTTGGCGACGAGCAGCACGACCGGGATCAGCAGCACGATGCCGACCTCGAAGAAGAGCGGCAGACCGATGATCGAGGCGATGAGGACCATCGCCCACGGCATGGCGCGCCCGCTCGCCTTCGCGAGAATCGTGTCGACGATCTGGTCCGCGCCGCCGGAGTCGGCGAGCAGCTTGCCCAGGATGGCGCCGAGCGCGATCAGTACACCGACGCCCGCGACGGTCGAGCCGAGACCGGCGGTGAAGCTGGCGATCGTCTTGGCGGGCGCGGCACCGGCGAAGGAGCCGAGGGCCAGCGAGCCGATGGTCAGCGCGAGGAACGCGTGCAACTTGAACTTGGTGATCAGCAGAACGATGACGGCGATGCCGGCCAGGACGGCAATGCCCAACTGCGCGTTGCCTGCCGAAGTGATCGGTTCGACGGCGTCCGCTGCCAACATCTCGACGCTGAGACTGGTCACGGTGGGGATCCTTAGTCTTCGAGCCGGCGCAGCGCGGCGACGGCTCGCTGGGTGATTTCTTCGGGGGTGCCGGACACATCGACCCAGACGCCGGTCTCGTCCTCCTGCAGCGGCTGCAGGGTGGCGAACTGCGAGTCGAGCAGCGTGGTCGGCATGAAGTGGCCCTTGCGGTCCGCCATGCGCTCCTCGATGAGGGCCCGGTCGCCGGTCAGGTGGAGGAAGACAGCACCGGGGGCCTCGGCGCGCAGCCGGTCGCGGTAGACCCGCTTGAGCGCCGAGCTGCTGACGACGCCGCCGAGTCCGGCCCGGTTGTGCGCCCACTGCCCGATCGCATCGAGCCAGGGCCACCGGTCGGAGTCGTCCAGCGGGGTGCCGGCCGACATCTTGGCGATGTTCGCCGCGGGATGGAAGTCGTCGCCCTCGGCGTACGGAACGCCGAGTTCGGCGGCGAGCAGGGGGCCGATCGTGGTCTTGCCGGTCCCTGCTACGCCCATCACCACGACTACGTGGGGGGTGCTCATTGGTGGTGCCTCGCTGTCTCCGTCGATGTCGTCCTCGACACCGGTCCGTCGCGCTACTGAAACGTATACGTACGACTTATTCAAGATGCTGTGACATAAAAGTCGTACTTTTTGTTCCCGGTGTGTGACCCGTAGGCTTTGCCCATGACCACACAGGGCCCTGGGCTGCATACACACGTGCTGGACACCCTGGGTCTGGAGATCGCCGCGGGGGACTGCCCGCCGGGCCGGGTGCTGCGCACCGACGAGCTGGCCCAGCGCTTCGACGTCTCGCGCACGGTCGTCCGCGAAGTGATCCGGGTCCTCGAATCCATGCACCTGGTCGAGTCCCGGCGCCGGGTCGGCGTGACCGTACAGCCGACCGAGGCGTGGAACGTCTACGATCCGCAGGTCATCCGGTGGCGACTGGCCGGCAGCGACCGGCCGCGCCAGCTGCGCTCCCTGACCGTCCTGCGCTCGGCGATCGAACCGGTCGCGGCCGGACTCGCCGCCCGGCACGCCACGCCGGAACAGTGCGCCGCCCTCACCGAATGCGCCCTCGGCATGGTCGCGACCTCACGCGGTCAGCAGCTGGAGGGATACCTGGAGCACGACATCGCGTTCCACCGGATCGTGCTCAACGCCTCCGGCAACGAGATGTTCGCGCGGCTCGGGGACGTCGTCGCAGAGGTGCTGGCGGGACGCACCCATCACCAGGTGATGTTCGAGGACCCGGACCCGGCGGCGGTCACGCTCCACGTACGGCTCGCGGAAGCGGTGCGGGAGGGCGACGTGGCGGAGGCGGAGCGGCTGACGAAGGAGATCGCGGTGGGCGCCCTGCATGAACTGGACGTCCTTGCCCCCTGAGAGCCTGTCGGGTGACCTTCGATCGGAAAGCGGACGCGGTCTGGTGCGTGCGATTCCAAGGCGCTGGAAGGTCCTCGGATGGAGTCTCCCCTGCTCGAACGAAGCTGAGAGCTTGGGGAAGGAGCTACTAGGGCATTTCGGTAACGCGGGAAGCGTGCGTGCCAGGGCGTGGCCGCCCGATCAGAGGTCACCCGACAGGCTCTGAGACCGCGGGGCACGCGCCGCGCGGGGACCCACCCCGGAACCGCGGGTCGGAGCCCGGATTCGGAGGGCAGGGCCCGGACGCGTCGGTCAGTGCCCGGACTTCACATGCTGCAGCCGGCCGGCGGCTGCCGCGAGCACCATTTCCAGCGCCGCCGCATACCCGCTCCGGTCCATCTCCGCCACCAGGACCGGCGCGATCGCCGCGATGTTCGGATGCTCGGCGGCCGGCAGTCGTGCGTACGTCTCCTGCCACGCCTGGACCTCCAGCGCGCGGGCCTGCTCCGACAGCACCAGCGTCGACGCGTCCAACGCGGCGAACGACAGCGTCTGGTCCACGAACACGTGGTAGATCCGCGCCGCCTCCCCGTCCGGGAATCCCGCCCCGCGCAGAATCCCGAGGATGGTCTCCACGGCCTGGATCTCGTGCGTACGACCGGTGACCCGCGCACACGTCAGCATCGCCGCCTGCGGATGCGCCAGATAGTTGGCGTGCATGCGAAGCCCCAGGTCACGCAGGTCGGCTCGCCAGTCCCCGGTGGCCCGCCAGTCGCGCAGGGTGTGGCCGATCAGCTCGTCGGCCACTGCCAGCAGCAGCTCGTCCGTGTCCCGGAAGTACCGGTAGACCGCACTCGGGTCGCAGCCCAGCGCCGCGCCCAGCCGCCGCACGGTGAGCGCCGCCGCCCCGTGCTCGCCGATCAGCCGCAGCACCGTCTTGATGATCAGCTGCTCCGACAGCACCGTGCCCTGTTTGGTGGGACGCCTGCGGCGCCGCGCACCCTCCGGCACCACCCGCTCGCTCGCGCTCATGCGGGCACCCTATGACAACGATGTTGACGCGTGGAACCCCCGAGGAGTTCGATGTGCCGCCATCGGGGCCGAAAAGCGCCCCTCGGCGAAGGAGCCACCGTGACGGCCTCACCCACCCCCTACGGCAGCGACCCACCAGCGGCCACGACCCTCAAGAAGAGCCTCGGCGTTGTCGACGGAATCGCCATCGCCGCCTCCTCCACCGCCGCGACCACCAGCATCGGCATCGGCCTGGGCGTCACCGCGGGCGCCGTCGGCCTGCACCTGCCGATCATCATGCTGCTGGGCTTCCTGCCCGTCCTCGGCATCGCGAGCGCCTACTCCCGGCTCAACCGGGTCGAGCCCAACATGGGCAGCGGCTATGTCTGGGTCGGCCGCTCCCTGAGCCCCTGGCTCGGCTTCCTCGTCGGCTGGATCGGCATCGTCTCCACGGTCGTCTTCCTCTCGTACACCACGACCATCACCGGCTCCGCACTGCTCCAACTCGCGGGCGAGGGCGGGCTGCACCGCCTCGCCGGGCTCCGCCTCGACCCGGACTCCACCGCCCAGTCGACCGTCCTCGGCATCGTCGTCCTCATCGCCGTCACCGTCACCGCGATCATCGGCACCCGGTCCGCCGCCAACCTGCAGAAGTACCTCCTCGTCTTCGAGTACGCCGTGCTGCTCGGGTTCTGCGGATACGGACTGGCCGTCGGCCCGCACCCGTTCAGCCTGGACTGGATCAACCCGTTCACCATCCCCTCCGGACAGCAGCTCGCCCAGGGGCTTCTCCTCTCGGTCTTCTGCTACTGGGGGTTCGAGTCGTCGTTCAGCGTCAACGAGGAGGTCCGCGACCCGCAGGACGCCTCCAGGGCCGGACTCATCACTCTGGTCACCATGCTCGGCCTCTTCCTCCTCGGCTCCTTCGCCTTCCAGCGTGTCCTCTCGCTGGACGAGTTGACCGGACACGGCGCCCAGGGACTCACCTACTTCGGCGACCGGCTCGCCGACCAGCCGCTTGCCACGCTCCCGCTGATCGCTCTCACCTTCTCCGCCGTGGCCTCCCTCCAGTCCGGTGTGATCCCGACCGTGCGCGGCATGTTCGCGATGAGCCGGGACCGTACCCTCGGACCGCTCTGGACCAAGGTCAGCCCGCGGTACGGCACACCGGCGGCCGGAACGGTCGTGATCGGCTGTGTCGCCGCCGCCATCGCCGTCCTGTCCCTGGTCATTCCGAAGGTCGGCGACCTCATCATGGCCTCCGTCAACGCGATCGGTGTCGTCGTCTCGCTGTACTACGCGCTCACCGCACTGGCCGCCGCCGCCCGCTTCCGCGGGGCGCTGCGCGAGAGCCGGTCCGAGGCCCTGCGGGCCGTGGTGATCCCGGTGCTCAGTGCCGCCGCGCTGCTCGGCCTCGGCGGCTACCTCTGCTGGTCCTTCTACACCTCCGCCGACCACTTCGAGATCAGCCCGGACAACGGCTGGTTCATGCTGTTCTGCCCGGCGGTCATGCTGCTGACCGGTGTGGGTGCGGCAGCCTGGGCCAAGTGGGTAAGGAAGTCCCCGTACTTCAGCACCGGCCGCTCCCTCGCCGCCACAGATCCGGCAGTCGCCGAAGCGGCCTGACCCCCCGTACCCCTGCCATCCTCGCGCGCCGAACGACCCTCACCGAAACGGAACAACCCATGCACCACGCCCCCGCCGATCTCGTCCTCACCGGCGGCCCGGTCCTCACCATGGACGCCGCACGCAGCCGCGCCACCACCGTCGCCGTCACCGGCGACCGCATCACCGCCGTCGGCCACGACGAGGTGCGCGAACTGATCGGCCCCGGAACCGAAGTCGTCGACCTCGCCGGCCGGCTGCTCGTCCCCGGCTTCCAGGACGCGCACGTCCACCCCGTCTCAGCCGTCTCGAACTCGCCCAGTGCAACCTCACGGACGCCCGTACGGCGACGGACACGCTCGCCGCCGTGCGGGCGTACGCCGACAGCCACCCCGACCAGGAGTGGATCACCGGCGGCGGCTGGTCCATGGAGGCCTTCGGCGGCGGCAGCCCGACCAGGGACCGGCTCGACACCGTCGTACCCGACCGGCCCGTCTTCCTGGTCAACCGCGACCACCACGGCGCCTGGGTCAACACCCGCGCCCTGACGCTCGCCGGCATCACCCGGAACACCCCGGACCCCGCCGACGGCCGCATCGAGCGCGACGACCGGGGCGAGCCCACCGGACTCCTCCAGGAGGGCGCCATGGACCTGGTCGCCCGCCACACCCCGCGCTCCACCCCCGCCGACCGGCTCGCCGCCCTGCTCCGTGCCCAGCGCCTGCTCCACTCGTACGGGATCACCGCGTGGCAGGACTCCATCGTCGGTGTCTACGGCTCGATGGACGACGTGTCCGACGCCTATCTGACCGCCGCCCGCGACGGCTCGCTCACCGCCCGGGTCGTCGGCGCCCTGTGGTGGGACCGCGAACGCGGCGCCGAGCAGATCCCCGAACTCGTCGCCAGGCGGAAGGAGCTGACCTTCGGGCGGTTCCGGGCCGGCTCGGTGAAGATCATGCAGGACGGGATCGCCGAAACCGGCACCGCCGCCCTGCTCACCCCGTACCTCGACGCCTGCGGCTGCGCCACCGCCAACAGTGGCACCAGCTTCGTCGACCCCGTCGAACTGCGCCGGTACGTCACCGAACTGGACGCCCTCGGCTTCCAGACGCACTTCCACGCCCTCGGCGACCGCGCCGTGCGCGAGGCACTCGACGCCGTCGAGGCCGCCCGTACCGCCAACGGCCGTACCGGCACCCGCCCCCACCTCGCCCACCTCCAGATCGTCCACCCCGACGACATCGCCCGGTTCCGGGAGCTCGGCGCCACCGCCAACATCCAGCCGCTCTGGGCCGCCCACGAACCGCAGATGGACGAACTGACGATCCCCTTCCTGGGCGACGAACGGGCCGCGCTGCAGTATCCGTTCGGCGCACTGCTCCGCTCCGGTGCGACTGTCGCCGCCGGCAGCGACTGGCCGGTCAGCAGCGCCGAACCGCTGTACGGCATCCACACCGCCGTCAACCGGATCGCACCGGACGGCGAGGGGCCGGTCTTCCTGCCGGGGGAGCGTATCGGACTCACGGCCGCCATCGCCGCGTACACGGCAGGTTCGGCCTATGTGAACCACCTGGACGACACCGGCTCGCTGCGCGCCGGGGCCCTCGCCGACCTGGTGGTCCTGGACCGCGACCCGTACGCGGGCCCGCCCGAGGAGATCGGCGCCACCCGCGTCCTCCAGACGTACGTCGGCGGGCGCCGGGTCCACGACATGGAGGCCTGACCCGCCGGCAAGCGGCCCCCGCGGAACCTCCGGTGGGGGCCCGCCTCCCGCGCGCCACCGTGCCGCCGCTGCCGGGACACCCACGCACCGCGTACGGTTGTTCGTGTTCGATCTTCGGATGTCGGTCGAACACCAGAGAAGCCGGGACCGTCACGACAAGGGAGACCACGGTATGGCGCAGCAGGTGCAAGGGGTCATCGCACCGGGAAAGAACGAGCCGGTACGGGTCGAGACGATCGTGATCCCGGACCCCGGTCCCGGTGAGGCCGTGGTGAAGATCCAGACGTGCGGCGTCTGCCACACCGACCTGCACTACAAGCAGGGCGGCATCAACGACGACTTCCCGTTCCTGCTCGGCCACGAGGCCGCGGGCATCGTGGAGTCCGTCGGCGAGGGGGTCACGGACGTCGAGCCCGGCGACTTTGTCATCCTCAACTGGCGTGCGGTCTGCGGGCAGTGCCGGGCGTGTCGGCGCGGCCGCCCCTGGTACTGCTTCAACACGCACAACGCCAAGCAGAAGATGACGCTGCTGGACGGCACCGAGCTGTCGCCCGCGCTCGGTATCGGAGCGTTCGCGGAGAAGACCCTGGTCGCCGCGGGCCAGTGCACCAAGGTCGACCCCGAGGTCTCTCCGGCCGCTGCCGGGCTGCTCGGCTGCGGCGTCATGGCGGGCATCGGGGCCGCGATCAACACCGGCGAGGTCGGCCGTGGCGACTCGGTCGCCGTCATCGGCTGCGGCGGTGTCGGCGGCGCGGCCGTCATGGGCGCCCGGCTGGCCGGCGCCGCGAGGATCATCGCGGTGGACATCGACGACCGCAAGCTGGACACGGCGAAGAAGAAGATGGGTGCCACGCACACCGTCAACTCGCGCACCACCGACCCGGTCGAGGCGATCCGCGCCCTGACCGGCGGCAACGGCGCCGATGTCGTCATCGAGGCGGTCGGCCGCCCGGAGACGTACAAGCAGGCGTTCTACGCCCGCGACCTCGCCGGCACGGTCGTCCTGGTCGGTGTCCCCACCCCGGAGATGCAGCTCGAACTGCCGCTGATCGACGTGTTCGGCCGCGGCGGCTCGCTCAAGTCGTCCTGGTACGGAGACTGCCTGCCCTCGCGCGACTTCCCGATGCTCATCGACCTGCACCAGCAGGGCCGGATCGACCTCGGTGCGTTCGTCACGGAGACCATCGGGCTCGGCGACGTCGAACAGGCATTCACCCGGATTCACGACGGCGACGTGCTGCGCTCGGTGGTGGTGTTCTGATGACGGCCCACATCGACCACCTCGTCACCTCCGGCACCTTCGCCCTCGACGGCGGCGAGTGGGACGTCGACAACAACGTCTGGATCATCGGCGACGACACCGAGGCGATCGTCATCGACGCCGCCCATGATCCGGTCGCCATCGAGGACGCGCTCGGCGGCCGCACGTTGCGCGCCATCGTCTGCACGCACGCCCACAACGACCACATCGACGCGGCCCCGGCCCTCGCCGACGCCACGGGTGCGCCGATCATGCTGCACCCCGACGACCTGCCGCTGTGGAAGCAGACCCATCCGGACCGCACGCCCGACGCCGAACTGGCGGAGGGCCAGGAGCTGCAGATCGCCGGGACCACGCTCCAGGTCCTGCACACGCCCGGTCATGCCCCGGGAGCGGTCTGTCTGTACGCCCCCGAGCTGTCCACCGTCTTCACCGGGGACACGCTCTTTCAGGGCGGGCCCGGCGCCACCGGGCGGTCGTTCTCGCACTTCCCGACGATCGTCGCGTCGATCAGGGACCGGCTGCTCGCACTGCCGGCGGACACCACCGTCCGTACCGGACACGGTGACTCCACCACGATCGGCGCCGAGGAGCCGCACCTCGACGAGTGGATCGCCCGCGGGCACTGACGTCAGGGGATCACCGGTCCGGCCACGCGGAGAGCCGCAGCCCGCTCTCGAAGCGGCGCGGCCCGCCCGTGACCGGATCGGTGAACTCCAGCACCCGGGCAAGGAGCTGCAGCGGACGCGACCAGTCGTCCGCCGCCCCCTCCGGTTCGACCACCGGATAGACCGGATCATGGACGAGCGGCAGGCCCAGACTGTTCATATGAACCCGGAGCTGGTGAGTGCGCCCGGTGGCGGGCAGCAACCGGTAGCGGCCCAGCCCCGCCCGGTGCTCCAGCAGCTCGATCCGGCTCTCGCTGTTCGTCTCGCCCGGCTCCTCCCGGGCCGCGATCACCCCGCGCTCCTTGACGATCCGGCTGCGAACGGTGCGCGGGAAGGCCAGGGCCGGGTCGTACGGTGCCACCGCCTCGTACTCCTTGCGCACCCGCTTGTCGCGGAACAGCGTCTGGTAGGCGCCCCGCTCCTCGGGCCGTACGACGAAGAGCACCAGGCCCGCCGTCAGCCGGTCCAGCCGGTGCGCAGGCTGCAACGACGGCAGAGCCAGCTCGCGGCGGAGCCGGGCCACCGCTGTCTCGGTGATGTGCCGGCCGCGCGGTGTCGTGGCGAGGAAGTGCGGCTTGTCGGCGACGACGAGATGCGCGTCGCGGTACACGACACCGACGGGGAACGGCACCGGCTCCTCGGGCGCGAAGTCCCGGTGGAACCAGAGATACCGGCCCGCCGTGTACGGCTCGTCGGGCGCCACGGGCCCCTGCACCGAGACGAACCTGCCCTCGGCGAGCATGGCGTCCACCCGGTCCGCCCCGATCGCACCGCCGAACCGCGCCAGCAGATGGTCACGGACCGTCGCCCACTCCCCGCCCGGATCCTCGGGGAGCCGCACCCGCACCGGATCGATCCCGTCCCGCTGCGGCAGGGGCGCCGACGGAGGCTTCGCCCGGCCCCTCATCGCGAGGTGCCGGCCGGTGCGTCGGCGCCCGGGGCGCGGCAGCTGCTGACGGTGCTGGTGGTCATGGTGCCGGTCATCCTGTCACAGCGTCGGCGCAGCTCACCGGCGGTGTCAGACCGGCACTGGTTCCCGGTCCGGCGGCCACCGGACCGGGAACGAGCCGTACCTCACCCCACGGGTGAGAACACGAACGAGAACTCCGTCTCGGCCGCGTCGAGGCGGTACTCCGGCAGCACGCCCGGCCCGCACGACTGCGACCCGATGCCCTGCAGCGCGTGATCCAGGTGGGCCCAGACGGTCTCCCCGGCCACCAGATCCGGCCCGTGCCCCGCGGCGTCCAGCTGCATGGGTAGACGACATTCGTGTACACGGGAGCTCCGCCGGCTCCCTGCAGCACCCAGTGCCCGGGCACCGCGGCCGTTCCCCAGCCGGACGCGTCGAACCCGGACTGCGCGAACGAGGCGTCCTCGGCGGAAGCGGTCGGCGAGAGCCGGAACCGCTACTCCCCGTTCAACGACATCCGCCCGGCGTCCGACCCCGCGTACCAGGACCGGGGCGGCAGCCCGCCCGATCCGGGGGGACACATCCATGTACAAGGGGAGGGCGTGCGTATGCGTACGGCTCATGATTCTCCTTGCTCGGCAACGCCCGGTTCGCTGCGGGACGCCAGCCATGAATGAACCGTTTCAACAAGAGGTCGGAGGCATCGGCGCCGGATGGCCTCGGTGCCGCGCCGGATCGCCCGCTGGGCCTTCAGTCCACCGGAACGCATTCGGCCCATCGACGCCGTGGCCGGCTTGACGCGGTGATGCCCGGCCAACACAGTCGATATGTGCGACCCGACGTCCCCACCACGACCCGCGCCCGCGCACGCCCGGTCCGATCTCCGGCCGTCGGCAGACACTGAGGGAAGGCAGCGATGGCCGAGAACCGCGGCGAGGCGGGGGCACTGCCGTCCGGCGCGCACGATACCCCTGGCCTCGGAGAGCCGCGCGGACACGGGCCTCAGGACGGGACCGGCTACGCGGCCGGCAGCGATGATCGTTGACCTCGTCGTCATCGGCACGGCCATCACGCTCGGGCCCCTGCACAACAGCGCCTTCATTCTGCTGCTGACCGCCGACCGAGGGGTACGCAGGGGGCTGGTGTTCATCCTGTCGTGGCTCGCCGGCCTCCTGCTGGTGATCGCCGCCGTGATCCTGCTGACCGGCGGCACGCCCCCGGAGCGCCAGAGCGTTCCGTCGACTGCGGCGCTCGCGGGCAAGCTGGCCCTGGGCCTGGGGCTCGTCGCGTACGGCGAACGCAAGCGGCGCCGTCCGCCCCGCCCCCGCCACTCACCCAAGTGGATGGAGAGACCGGACCGCGTGTCCGGATGGACGGCGGCCGGACTGGCGATCCTGCTGCAGCCCTGGGCCATGGTCGGTGCCGGAGCCGCCACGGCAGTGGACGCGAATCTCTCCTCGGTCGCGTCCACGCTGGCCCTGACGGGGTTCTGCGTGCTCGCCACGTCCAGCCTGCTGGCGATGGAGCTGTACACCACCTTCTCGCCCATTACGGCAGAGGCCAAGCTGCGAGGGCTGCGCAACTGGCTCGACACCCATCAGGACCAGGCGATCGTGTCACTGTCACTTCTGCTGGGGCTGTGGCTGGTCGGCGACAGCATCTACCAGCTCGTCAGGTGAGGGCGGCAGCCCCGGACCGACCGCCACCACCACCGATGCGGGCCGGAGCGCCGGGGCCGGTCGCGGCGTCACTGGCCCGGTCGCGTGAGGTTCCCTTCCCACCGCGACCGTTCCGCGCGCCGGTCCGGCCCGCCCGCCGCGTTCGGTGATCCCCTCCTTTGGAGGTGTGGCGCGAAGCGGCTCACTTTCCGATACCGACCCTTCGGCTCCCGAGAGTCCGGCGCAATGGCACTGCGCCGTCCCTCCTCCAAGCGACTGCCGGCCCGACGGCCCGCCCGGCGGCGTTGTCTGCCGACCGACGGGCCGCACTGAGCGCCGAAGGAGACGTCGTGGTGGCAGGAAGTACCGGTGAGTCGCGGGGCGCGATGTCCGCGCGATTCGTGGCGGGGCAGAAAGCGCTGGTGACCGGGGCGAATTCGGGCATCGGCAAGGCGACCGCGATCGCCCTCGGACGGGCCGGTGCGGATGTCGTCGTCAACTACGTGGCCGGCGCGGACGAGGCCGAGAAGGTCGTGGACGAGATCAAGGGCTTCGGGGGCCGCGCCTACGCCCACGAGGCCGACGTGTCGCAGGAGGACCAGGTCGTCGCCATGGTCGCTCGCATGGTCGAGGAGCTCGGCACCATCGACATCATGGTGGCCAACGCAGGCCTCCAACGGGACGCGCCGACGGTGGAAATGACGCTCGCCCAGTGGCAGAAGGTCATCGACGTCAACCTCACCGGCCAGTTCCTCTGCGCGCGTGAGGCCACCAAGGAGTTCGTGCGGCGCGGTGTCGTCCCGGAGATCTCCCGGGCGGCCGGGAAGATCATTTGCATGAGCTCGGTCCACCAGATCGTCCCCTGGGCGGGCCATGTCAACTACGCCTCCTCCAAGGGCGGCGTGGGCATGCTGATGCAGACCCTCGCCCAGGAGCTGGCACCGCAGCGGATCCGGGTGAACGCCATCGCACCCGGCGCCATCCGCACCCCCATCAACAAGGACGCCTGGAACACCCCCGAGGCGGAGGCCGACCTCCTGCGGCTGATCCCGTACCGGCGGGTCGGAGATCCGGACGACATCGCCAACGCCGTCGTCGCGGTGGCGTCCGACCTTCTCGACTACGTCGTGGGCACCACGCTCTATGTCGACGGGGGGATGACGCTCTTCCCCGGCTTCGCCACCGGGGGCTGACGGCGCCCGTGCCCTCCGCGGCCCCCGGTACACAGGCCGGCCGGGCACCCGGTGACACTCTGTAGGTCTCCCGCCGCACATCAGCGGAGCCGTTCGACGATGTGGTCGCCGACCCGCAGGGCAACCGACGAGCCCGTGCTCGGCGATCGGCGGACAGTGATCGTTCATAGTGGCTCCGGAGGCGTCGGAAGCCCCCACCCCACCCACTATCCGGCAGAACGGATCTCCGCGCCTGGGCTGAAGGAGGGAAGCCGACGGGCCCCTCCGCCTGCCGGTGTCACGGCGATCGGCGGGGCTTCCGGTACTGATGTGGGCCGGGCTGGAGCAGCAGCGCAAGCGCATCGGACAGGCCGGACTCGACCTGGCCCCGGGGGAACTGCTGGCCGCCGCCACCGGTGAGGGGGCCGAGCTGGAGGGCATCACGGCGGTGTTCCTCCTGACCGCCGAGGACGACTTCAATGCGCTGACGGCCACCGTCCTGTGCGGCAGCGTCGAGGGATCCGTCCATCGCGTCGGGGCTCCGCGCGAGAGCCTCGGCGTGGTCGCCCCGTTCATCGGCGGCGAGGTCCTGTTCGGCACGGAACTGACCGGGGCGGCGCTGACCCGGAGGTACGAGGACGGGGCGTCCATCGTGACCAGGCCCGCGGACCAGGCCGCGCCGGCCGACTGGGACACGCTGTTCCTCGTCCGGGGCGACGGTCGGCTCGATCCGGTCACCGAGGCGAACCGCCCGCTGCCCGGGCCGGGCGACTTCGCCGTCCTCCTGGCTCCCGCCTGCGGCGGACGCCCGGCCGCGCCTCCCGCTCCGGCCGGAGTGTGACGGCGCCGGGCACCGCACCAAAAAGCAGATGCGGGCCGAGGCGATCCTCGACCCGCATCTGCTCCATCTCCCGTGGAGGGAGACCTTCTGGTGTCCGAGGGGGGACTTGAACCCCCACGCCCGATAAAGGGCACTAGCACCTCAAGCTAGCGCGTCTGCCATTCCGCCACCCGGACAAGGTGTCTGTCTCGCGGGCCGTGCCCGTTCCGACGTGGAAAACAATAGCAAACAATCGGGGGTGCTCGATCACGCCACTGGCCGTGTGAACGGCGCGTTATGGGGACGGGCGCCCTTGGGTGCGCGGGCCGGGCGCGGGAGGATATGGGGGAGCGCCAGGGTGACAGCGGAAGGAAGCAGCGTGAGCGAGACGAACAAGGCCGGCGGCCTCTCCGGCGAGGACGAGGTCGTGGACCTCTGTCGTGAGCTGATCCGGATCGACACCAGCAACTATGGAGACCACTCCGGCCCGGGTGAGCGGGCGGCCGCCGAGTACGTCGCGGAGAAGCTCGCCGAGGTCGGGCTCGAACCGAAGATCTTCGAATCCCACAAGGGCCGTGCCTCGACCGTGGCCCGGATCGAGGGCGAGGACCCGTCCAGGCCCGCGCTGCTCATCCACGGGCACACCGACGTCGTCCCGGCCAACGCCCAGGACTGGACGCACCACCCGTTCTCGGGCGAGGTTGCGGACGGCTGTGTATGGGGGCGCGGCGCCGTCGACATGAAGGACATGGACGCGATGACCCTCGCGGTCGTCCGTGACCGGATGCGCAGCGGCCGCAAGCCCCCGCGCGACATCGTGCTGGCCTTCCTCGCCGACGAGGAGGCCGGTGGTACGTACGGTGCGCGGTATCTCGTCGACAAGCACCCGGACCTCTTCGACGGCGTGACCGAGGCGATCGGCGAGGTCGGCGGCTTCTCCTTCACGGTCAACGAGAAGCTGCGGCTCTATCTCGTGGAGACGGCCGAGAAGGGCATCCACTGGATGCGGCTCACCGTGGACGGCACCGCCGGGCACGGCTCGATGACCAACGGCGACAACGCGATCACCGAGCTCTGCGAGGCGGTCGGGCGGCTCGGCCGGCACAAGTGGCCGGTCAGGGTCACCAAGACCGTACGGTCCTTCCTCGACGAACTGTCCGACGCGCTCGGCACCTCCCTCGACCCGGAGGACATGGACGCCACGCTCGCCAAGCTGGGCGGCATCGCCAAGATGATCGGCGCCACCCTCCGAAACTCGGCCGCCCCCACCATGCTCGGCGCCGGCTACAAGGTGAACGTGATCCCCGGCCAGGCCGTCGCCCACGTCGACGGCCGTTTCCTGCCCGGCTTCGAGGGCGAGTTCCTGGCCGACCTGGACCGGATACTCGGCCCGCGGGTCAAGCGCGAGGACGTGCACAGCGACAAGGCGCTGGAGACCGGCTTCGACGGCTCCCTGGTCGACGCGATGCAGGTCGCGCTGAAGGCGGAGGACCCGATCGCCCGCGCCGTCCCGTACATGCTCTCCGGTGGCACGGATGCCAAGTCCTTCGCCGACCTCGGCATCCGCTGCTTCGGGTTCGCCCCGCTGAAGCTGCCGCCGGAGCTCGATTTCGCGGGCATGTTCCACGGTGTCGACGAGCGGGTACCGGTCGACGGCCTGCAGTTCGGTGCGCGGGTGCTCGACCGTTTCATCGACAACTGCTGAATTACCGCGCCCTGTTCCGCCGGTAATCGCCAGCGTGTACGTACGTGACCGGAACGAGTGAAAGGGGTCATTGCCTCGTAGCCCGACTACTTATTCCTCGTTACAGGTGATGCGGTCCGCGGCTGGGACCGCATTGGCAACTAGGAGGAATAATGATCAAGAAGATCGTCGCCGCTGCGGCAGTCACCGGTGGTCTGGTGCTCGCGGGTGCGGGTATGGCCGTCGCCGACTCGGGCGCCCAGGGTGCCGCGGTCGGCCGCCCCGGTTTGATCTCGGGCAACACCATCCAGGTTCCCGTGCACGTGCCCGTGAACCTGTGCGGCAACACGGTCTCCGTGATCGGGCTGCTGAACCCTGCCTTCGGCAACTACTGCGCCAACTCCTGACGTTGTGCGTCAACCCGTAAGGGTTTGAGCCCGGTCGGCCCCGGAGCGCACGCCATGCGCTCCGGGGCCGCTGGGCGCTCCACCCCCGCACGGTCACGTCCGGGGGTATTCCGGAAGGTAGAAGGCAGGGAAAAACCTATGCGACAGGTCACGCGTAAAGGCCTGATGACCATGGCGGCAGCGGGCGGAGTGCTCGCGCTGAGCGGCGGGTACGCACACGCCGACGCGGGAGCGGCCGGCGACGCGTCGAATTCCCCGGGGGTGCTGTCGGGGAATTCGGTGGAGATCCCGGTCGACGTCCCGGTCAACGTATGTGGTAATTCCGTGAGTGTTGTCGGACTGCTCAATCCGGCGGCCGGAAACGCTTGCGGAAACGGTTCGGGAAACAGTGCCTCGGGGCGGCACGGCTCGGGCGCCCAGGCGTCGGGTGCGCAGGCATCGGGCCGCCACGCAGCGGCCGGCCGCGGCATGGGCGACCTGACCCGCGAGTACCGCGCCGGAACGGGCAAGCACCGGGCCGGAGGCAACGGAAGCTTCAGCGGCGCCACGGCCGAGGGGTACGCGAACGGGTCGCCCGGCGTCCTCTCGGGCAACAACATCCAGGTCCCCGTCGACGTCCCCGTGAACGCCTGCGGGGACAGTGTCACCATCGGCGGACTGCTCAGCCCCGCAACCGCAACCGGTAACACGTGCGAGAACGACCCCGACGTGAGCACGCCCCCGGTGGACGTTCCGGTCACCCCGGTCACCCCGCTCACCCCCGAGAAGCCCGAAGTACCCGGACCGCGAGGCGTGCCGAACGCGCCCGAGCCCCAGCTCGCCCACACCGGAGCGGGCGGGCTCGACCTGCTGGTCCCCGCGGGCGCGGGTCTGCTGCTGGCGGGCGCGGGTGCGGTGCTGTACCGCCGCTCCCGTATGGCCGCATAACAACGGGCTGCGGCACCGGGACAGGCCGGACGAAGAGGAGCGGGCCCCGCGGATGAGGGGCCCGCTCGTCTCACCAGGTGGCGCGTAGCTGGCGAATGATCCGCCGCCGCAGCCGCACCCTGCGGCTGCCGTCACGGCGCAGCGTCAATCGGTCCAACTCCCAGTGCCCGTACTCGGCATGGTCGGTCAGCAGGCGGGCGGTTTCCTTCCGGGAGACCCCGCGCGGTACGTAAACATCGACAAATTCGTATTCCGGCATCGCATCTATTGTGCGGGCAGAGGCTGTGTACGGATAGCGTCTGCACTATGTCTGATGCTGCGCAGCCCACCGCTGCCGAGGTACGCGCCGCCGCCGATGCGGTCAAAGCCGCACTCGACCATCACCTCGCGGCGGTCGAGCGCCGGTCCGGGGACGACGACCCCGCCGTCTATGAGGCGTTCAATGCACTGGCCGCTGCGGCCGAGGTCTACGACGAACTCCTCTACGACCGCTACGACGAGGTCACTCCCTTCGAGATCCCCGGCGCCGACGACTCCCTGCCGCCGTACGGCGGTCCCGAGGAGCCGAACGCGCTCAGCGTGCTGATCCGCCGCGACTATGCGGTGGTGGAGCCGCCCCGGCTGCTTGCCCAGGCACAGCGGATCGCCGACCCGGACCCGGACGGCCGCGCCAACGGGACCGGCGCCGTGGTCGGCGCCAGTGTCCATGCGGCGCTCGGCGTGCTCTTCGGTGAGTACGAACCGGACGAGATCGCCTCCCGGCACCAGGAGTTCGGCCTGGAGGAAGGCGACTCCACGCTCTGGGTCGCCGCGGCGGAAGAGCTTCCCGAGCCGGGGGAGTGGCTCAGTGCCCCGTTCGACGAGGCCGACCCTCAACTGGTGGTGTGCCGCTTCGACGTCAGTTCCGTCTTCGACGAGGACGAACTCGACGAGGAGCTGGACGATCTGGCGACCGACAGCTCCTGACCGCGTGCTGTCGGTGACAAACGGCCGTCGCCGGTGCCCTGCCCAGGGCACCGGCGACGCACCGGACGCCACGCGGCCGCCCTTCGGGCGACGGCGGCGGTTCGACGACAGAACCCAAGGGTTGCTGCGTCATCCCTGGCGGATCAGCGCGCGGCGTCGGATGCGGTGCCTCGCAAGGCGGAGGGGCGTCCGCATACTGGATGTATTCGGACGTTCCGACAACGCGGCGAGGTGCCGTAGCTGTCGTCGCGCGCCCGTCAGGGATTTCGGGACAGCCCTCAGAGCCTGTCGGGTGACCTTCGATCGGAAAGCGGACGCGGTCTGGTACGTGCGATTCCAAGGCGCCGGAAGGTCATCGGATGGGGTCTCCCCTGCTCGAACGAAGCTGAGAGCTTGGGGAAGGAGCTACTAGGGCATTTCGGCAACGCGGGAAGCGTGCGTGCCAGGGCGTGGCCGCCCGATCGAGGTCACCCGACAGGCTCTCAGGCGGTGACCGTCCGCTGTGCCTCCAGCAGGGCGCGCAGCCGGGTCGTGCGGTCCTGTGACGGAGGCAGGGCCACCGCGCGGGGCAGCGCCTGATCCACCCCGTGCACCACGGAGAGATGCCGCTCGCCACGGCTGAACGCGGTGTACACCCAGGCCCGGCTCAGCCCCTGAGCCGCGTCACCGGGCAGCACGACGACGACCGCGGGCCAGCGCATCCCGGCCGCCTGGTGGGCGCTGAGGGCCCAGCCGTGGCGCACGGACGACTCCACCCGCTCCTGCGGTACGACGACCGGCGTGCCCGCACAGTCCAGATGCAGTCCCTCGGCGTCGGCCGAGACGACCGTCCCGGGCACGGTCCTGCCGGGCGTCGGGACGTGTACGACCCGGTCTCCCGGGTCGAAGCCGCCGAACCGACCGGGACCGGGGTTGAGACGCTGCTTGAGTGCCGCGTTCAGCGCGCGGGTGCCCGCCGAGCCGCCGTGCCCGACGGTGATCACCTGGGTGTCGGCCGACGGGACGCCGATCGCACGCGGCACCGAGTCGGCGACCAGTTGCACGGTGCGGTGCACCGCCTCGCCGGCGTCCTGCACGGGGACGATCACCACCTCCTTGCCAGGGGCCGCCACCTGGTTCAGCTCGCCGATTCCGATCCCGGAGACCAGCTCGCCGATCGGACCGGGATCCGGCGTACGGGATACGACCTGCGGGCACGCGCGGGCGGCCAGGACGTCCGCGAACACCCGCCCCGCACCCGCCGAGCCCAACACCCCCGGGTCGCCGCTGAGCACCAGCCGGGAGCCGTCGGGGAGGGACTCCACCAGAATCGCGGCGGTCTCCACGTCCAGCTGCGGGGCGTCCAGCACGACCAGCAGATCGACGGCGATCGCCCCGTCCGTGTCCCGGCCGGGGCCCTCCGCGCCGGAGAGCAGCCCGGCGAGGGTGACGGCCGCCGACGGCTCGTCGAGCGCCTCGGCCAGCCGCCGTCTGCCGTCCACGCTGTGGGTGGCGCCGAGAGCCCGCAACCCGAGGGCGCGGGCTGCGACGATCAGCGTGGCGGGTTCCGCCCGCGCCGCTTCGCCGCCCGTGTGCGCGACCAGGCCACCGGCCGCGACCGCACTGATCAGCTCGGCCGCCGACGGGGAACCGGCGGCCGCGGCCGCCTCCGACCAGTCGGCGTCCTTCTCGCAGGCGTTGACCAGCCGGGCCAGACCGTCGGCGAGGCTCTCCTCGGCCAGCGCGTACCGCTCGAGACCGAGCAGTACCTGGGCCGGCTCCTGCCCGGCCCCGTCCGCCGCCTCGTCCCCGGGCTCTGCATCCCCGTCCGCTTCCTGGTCGTCCGGACCGTCCTGGAAAACCAGCACGACGCCCTCGGCGACGGCGTGCTGCACGGCCGCCTCCGGGTCGGTCACCGCACGCTCGGCGAGCGCGGCACGCACCGCCGACGTGTCCAGCGCGGTGTGGCCCTGCAGTGCGGCGCGCTCCAGCAGCCAGCCGACCAGCGCCGCCGTCCGCCGCTCGTCGTCCGGACCGCACGCGGCGCCCAGCAGGGCCCTTGCGAAGCCGTCCGCCTGCTCGGGCCGGACGGTGGGTACGGCCAGCAGCTGCCACGGGTCCGCGCGCAGCACGTCGGCCGCCTGCGCGCCGAGCGTCTCCGCCGCCGGTACCGCCAGGGTTTCGGGTGCCCCGCCCTCCGCCAGGACGGCCGTCACCGCGGCCACGGCCTCCGGAGAGGCACCCTGCGGTGCGAACACCGGCTCGGTTTCCCGGGGGCGTACCGGCGCGGGAGCGGCGCGGCGCGGTGCCGGTGCGGGCGAGTCGAAGAACGCGGCGCCGGGCTTCTCGCCGCTCTCCACGGCACGCACCGCCGCCAGCAGATCGGCCGCCTGCCCGCTCAGCTTGGCGCCCGCAGCGATCGGGCCCTCCTTTTCGGCCCTGCGCTTCTCGATCCGCTCCCGCAGCTCCCGCTGGGCGGCCAGCTCGGCCTCGGCCTCCGAGAGCGCGGCGGCAGCGGGCGCCGTGCCGGCGTCCGTCGCGCCGACCGCATCCGTCTTGTCGGCTCCCTCCGGGGCAGCCGGCTCCGCTGGCCCGTCCGTCTCCTCCGCCTCGCTCTCGTTGGCCCCCACGTCCTCGGCCACGTCCTCGGCGGACGGGGCGGGTACGGCGGCAGCGGAGCCGACGACGTCGGTGTCGTCGTCGGCGGCCGAGGGGCCGGGGGATTCCCCCCGGGGAAGCGCAGTCACAGCGTGCTCCATTCCTGGTCGGGATAGCGGTGCACGGGCGCCGACACATCGTCGAGCGCCTGGCAGATCTCGTCAGGAAGACTAAGCGCCTCCACTGACAATGCCTCCGTGAGCTGCTGCGCGTTGCGCGCGCCGACGATCGGGGCCACCACTCCGGGACGGTCCCGCACCCAGGCGAGAGCCACCTGCAGCGCCGTCGTGGCCAGCCCGTCGGCCGCCGTCGCCACCGCGTCCACGATGCGGCTCGCCGGGTCGTCGAGATACGGCTCGACGAACGGCGCCAGCAGTTCGGAGGCGCCGCGCGAGCCGGCCGGGGTGCCCGTGCGGTACTTGCCGGTCAGCACCCCGCGGCCCAGGGGCGACGACGGCAGCAGCCCCACGCCCAGATCGAGTGCGGCGGGCAGCACCTCGCGCTCCACGCCGCGCTGCAGCAGTGAGTACTCCATCTGCGTACTGGCCAGCCGGGTGCGCGCCCCGGGCGAGGCGAGCTGCCAGGTCGCCGCCTTGGCGAGCTGCCAGCCGCAGAAGTTCGACACCCCCGCGTACCGTGCGCGCCCGGTGGACACCGCCAGCTCCAGCGTCTGAAGGGTCTCCTCCAGCGGAGTCACCGGGTCGAAGGCGTGGAGCTGCCACAGATCCACGTAGTCCGTACCGAGCCGTTCCAGCGAGGCGTCCAGTGCCGCCAGCAGATGACCACGCGAGCCGTCGAAGCGGTGGTACGGGTCGGCCACGCTGCCCGCCTTCGTCGCGATGACCAGATCGCGCCGCGGCACCAGACCCTCGACGAGCCGCCCCAGCAGATATTCGGCCTCCCCGCCGCCGTACACATCGGCTGTGTCGACCAGCGTGCCGCCCGCCTCCCAGAAGGCCTTCAGCTGTTCGGCAGCGTCGTGCTCGTCGGTGTCCCGGCCCCAGGTGAGGGTGCCGAGCCCGATCCGGGACACTCGAAGGCCGGTGCGGCCGAGATGCCTCTGCTCCATGGGCGCTGAGATTACTGGCCAGAGCCCCACGGGGAGGAAGCCTGTGGACAACCCGGGGTCAAGTCGCCCCTGCCGGATCCGGGTGGTGCGCGCTAGAGTCCGGACCACAGGGACGTTACTGATCAGTAAGGGGAGCGGCTATGCGGCTCGGCATCAATCTCGGCTACTGGGGCGCTGGAATGGACGGCGACAACCTCGCCGTCGCCCAGGAGGCCGACCGGCTCGGCTACGACGTCTGCTGGGCGGCCGAGGCGTACGGCTCCGACGCGCCGACTGTGCTCACCTGGGTCGCCGCCCAGACCGAGTCCATCGACGTCGGCTCCGCGATCATGCAGATCCCGGCCCGCCAGCCCGCCATGACGGCGATGACCGCTGCCACCCTCGACTCGCTCTCCGGCGGCCGGTTCCGTCTCGGCCTCGGCGTGTCGGGACCGCAGGTCTCCGAGGGCTGGTACGGCGTCAAGTTCGACAAGCCGCTGGCACGCACCCGGGAGTACGTCGAGATCGTCCGCCGGGCGATGTCCCGCGAGCGGCTCTCGTACGAGGGCGAGCACTGGACGCTTCCGCTGCCGGACGGCCCCGGCAAGCCCATCAAGCTCACCGTCCACCCGCAGCGCGAGCACATTCCGCTCTACATCGCCGCGATCGGCCCGAAGAACCTGGAGCAGACCGGCGAGATCGCCGACGGCGCGCTGCTGATCTTCCCGTCCGCCGACCATCTCGAGGACACCGCGGTGAAGCACCTGCGGGCGGGCCGCGAGAAGGCCGGGAAGACCATGGACGGCTTCGACGTCTGCCCGACGCTGCCGCTCGCCATCGGTGACGACATCAACGGACTCGCCGACATGTTCCGCCCCTACACCGCGCTGTACGTCGGCGGCATGGGCAGCCGCAAGCAGAACTTCTACAACCAGCTCGCCCAGCGCATGGGATACGAGAAGGAAGCCGCCGAGATCCAGGACAAATACCTGTCCGGTGACAAGACCGCCGCCGCCGCCGCCGTACCGCACCAGCTGATCGACCAGACCACGCTGCTCGGTTCGGTCGAGCGCATCGCGGAGCGCATGCAGGCCTACGCCGCCGCCGGTGTCACGACGCTGACCCTCGCTCCGGCCGGTTTCACCCGCGAGGAGCGGATCGCCGCGCTGCGCGCCGGTACGGACGCGCTGGAGCGGTCCGGTCTGGCTTAGACCGACCGGCAATTGGGGGGTGGGTGAAGGAGCGGGGCTGGGGTGCGTGCATCGCAAGGCGGAGGATTGAGCCATGGCGGAGCCATGGTGATGGACGACAACGCCGCGAGGTGCGTGCCCCAGCCCCGTGACGCCGCCCCCCAACTGCCGGTCAGTCTTAACCGCCCGCGGGCAGCACTACGGCCGTGGTGGGGGCTCGGGGGTCTTCCCCGCCACGGCCGTTACGGAGCACAACGCGGCCGGCCCCCGTCGGTTACGCGGCACCCGTTCGGCCGCGCCGGGCATGCCTCCTGTTGCCTGCTTTCCCGTGCCGCATTTGAATTTCCTTCTGCGGACACCGGTACGGAGGCGCCAGCGATGCTCTCGGCAAAGAACCTGTTCCAGGAGATTTTCGACAACGACGAGTCGTTCCGGCTCTTCTGTTCGATCGCCGCAGGTGGCGAAAGTCAGGGCGGCTGGGAGAACGGCCGTATCGCGGCCCTGGCTCCCGAGAGCCAGCGCGCCCTCGTTCCCAAGATCGTCCGGCACGGCGCCGACGAGGACAAGCACGGCCGGATCTTCCACGCCCTGCTGAAGAAGCGCGGGCTGCGGCCGGCCGAGGTGCCGCACGAGACGGACTACACGATGCTGCTGGAGAAGCACGGCATCGGCCTCGCCCACGAGCAGCTGATACGTGACGAGCCGCTCTCCGAGCTCGACATCGTCACGTATCTGGCGCACAGCCGGGTCACCGAGCAGCGCGCATCCGAACAGATGGAAACGCTCCACAAGTATTTCGCCGACCACCCCGACGTGGGCCGTGCGGTGAAAATGATCTCGAACGACGAGGACAACCACCTGGCGTACTGCCATGAAGAGCTGCTCCGCCTCGCCCGCGCCGGACACGGCCGAACGATCCAGCGCATCCTGCGCGAGTGCGCCCTTGCCGAGATCCGGGTGTACCGCGATGTCAGCCTCGCCGTGATGGCCCACATGGGCCGCATCCTGGGCTGGTCCAGGGCCAGGGCGGTGATGCTCGCCGCGGGGATCCACGGCGTCTACGCGTACGAACGGCTCGTCGGCTGGCGGCGCATGGTCAGCCTGGAACTGCCCGAGCGGCGCGACGCGCTGGGCGGCCCGGCGGTACCGGCGCCCGAGTACGCCTGAGCGGCGCCTTCGGCGGGCAGCCTGTCGTCAGAGCCAGCCGTGGCGCTTGAACAGGCGGTACAGGCCGAAGACCGCGCAGCCCATCAGCCCGATCACCGTCGGGTAGGTCCACACCCAGTGCAGCTCCGGCATGTGGTCGAAGTTCATGCCGTAGATCCCCGCCACCATCGTCGGTACGGCCGCCATGGCCGCCCACGCCGAGATCTTCCGCATGTCGTCGTTCTGCCGCAGCCCTGTCTGCGCCAGATGCGCGGAGAGGATGTCGGAGAGCAGCCGGTCCAGCCCCTCCACGTGCTCGTTGGCGCGCGTCAGATGGTCGCTCACGTCCCGGAAGAACGGCTGCGAGTGCTCGTCGACGAACGGCACAGTGGCGCCTGCCAGCCGGAGCATGGGCGCGTTCAGCGGGCCGGTGGCCCGGCGGAACTCCAGCACCTGCCGCTTGAAGGTGTAGATGCGCGATGCGGTGTTCTTGGTGTCGACGGTGCTGCTCGGTGCGAACACCTCGGTCTCCAGTTCCTCCAGGTCGACCTGGAGTTCCGCGGCCACATCGATGTAGTGGTCGACGACGGCGTCGCTGACCGCGTACAGGACCGAGGTGGGGCCGTGCTTGAGCACCTCGGGATCGGCCTCCAGCCGGCGGCGTACCTCGGCGAGCGGCGCGCTCTCCCCGTGCCGGACCGTCACGACGAACGAGTCGCCTATGAAGAGCATCAGCTCGTCGGTGGTGACCGTGTCGCCCTCGGGTTCGTACACCACCGGCTTGATGACCACGAAGAGGGAGTCGTCGTACACCTCCAGCTTCGGCCGCTGGTGCGCGCTCAGCGCGTCCTCCACGGCCAGTGGATGGAGCCCGAACTCGCTGCTGACGAGGTCGAACTCGTTCTCCGTGGGCTCGTGCAGCCCGATCCAGAGAAACGCGTCCCCGGTGGCCCGTGCCTCGTCGAGGGCATCGGAGAAGTCGGCAGGTCCGTCGGTACGACGCCCATCCCGATAAATCGCGCAGTCCACAATCACGGCGCGCATTCTTCCCTGCTCCGGTCCCCGACGCACCTCCTGAGGGACATCGGCCTACGCTGGCTCGTATGCCCACCCTGATCCTCGTACGCCACGGACGCTCCACTGCCAACACGGCGGGGGTGCTCGCCGGCCGGACCCCCGGTGTCGCGCTCGACGAGCGCGGCGTCGCGCAGGCCGCCGCGCTCGTCGAGCGGCTCGCCTCCCTGCCCCTCGCC